>CAIYQJ010000341.1 GCA_903928275.1 uncultured Chloroflexota bacterium | reverse complement strand
GGACGCCGAGCGTGCGCGTCCCTCCTCGACCGCGCGCCTCTCGCGTCGCTCGAGGTCGTCGCGCTGGTGATTCCAGCCGCCGAGCATCTCCCGGTGCGCCTCTCGGTACAGGTCCGTCACCGCCCGCAACTGGTTCGCCGCGTACCCGAGAGTGGCTTTCGCCTCGGCGTACAGCGAATCGAAACGCGCCTCATCCTCGGTGGACGGACCCTGTCGCGCGTCGGGCTCGGGTGGGCTCTCCATCCTGCCGAGTATACGGGTGACCCGTCGCGGAGCGGCGGGGTCACGTGCTGCCCCGGGCCCCGGGCGGACGGCTCACGGGCACGCGATCCGGTAGACGCGCGTCTCGTCGGCGTCGGAGCGGACCGACGCAGCAGGCACCGGGACGAAGCAGGCGGCCGCCGCCCCGCCCGCGTCGAGCACGGCCGGCCATCGACCGTGCCCGGATCCGGCCGACACGACGAGCAGCTTGGCGCCGAACGTCCGGGCGAGATCGAGGACGCTCTCCGGGGACTCGTCCGGCAGTGCGAGCGTGGAGACGCGCCCGGCCTCCGCCACCCATATGGGGAAGTCCGCGATGACCGGCGCGTTCTCGGTGACGGGGACGCCCGCCGCGTCCATCGCCCGGAACAGGCCCGTGAGGCGGCTCTCCGTGCTCGTGGAGATGCCCGCGATCCCGGAGATCGTGACGAACAGGAACGGGACCGCGAGGATCGCGAGGAACGCCGGCCCGAGGACGGCGCTGCTGGGACGCCACCGCCGCCGCGCACCGATCCACGCCACGAGCGCGTCCAGGCCCGCCATCGCGCTGAGCAGGAGCAGCACGTGGACCGGCCCGGCGGCATGGAGGAAGGTCCCTGCGGTTGTGGACACGGGGAAGACGAGCGTCGTCACGAGGAACGTGAGCGTGGAGCCGATCAGGAGTGGCCGGAGGACCCGCGAGCGGAGGATCCACGGCAGGCCCACGATGCCGATCGGCCCCACGGGGAACGCGGGGACCAGGAGGACCGTGACGAGATTGTGCCGAAGCCCGACGACGCGGTCCTCGATGAGCTTCCCCGGGCCCTGCGCGAGCCAGGCGGAGAGCGTCGGGCGATCGGTCCACGCGAAGATGTCGGAATACGAGCGCGAGAACGCGTTCGTCACCGCCTGGCCGGGCAGCGGGGTCCCGAACGTCGCCCACTGGCGGAGTGCCCAGGGGGCATAGGCGACGATCGCCACCAGCGCAGGCGTGGCGACGAGGCGGAGGAGGGCCGCAAGCCGGCCGGCGGTTCCCATCGACCGCGCGACGCCGATCGCCACGAGGAACCAGGCGGCGGCATACCAGATCGCCTCGTTCCGCGTGAGCGCGGCGAGGCCCAGGGCCAGACCGATCTCGAGCAGGCGCGGATCGCCGATGCGTGCACCGCGTGGATCGCGCGCGACCCGCTCCATCAGGACGCAGGCCGCGAGCGCGAGCACCGTGAACGGCGCGGTCGAGTCGGCGAGGGCGCCGAACATCACGAGGGGCCCGTAGATGCTCGCGACCACGCCAGTACCGATCGCCACTGTGCGAGCGCGGGTTCGCGGCAGACCGCGCTCGGCGGCGAGATCCGCGGCCAGG
>CAIYQJ010000340.1 GCA_903928275.1 uncultured Chloroflexota bacterium | reverse complement strand
GTCGAGCAGGACGAGCGCGTCGCGGTGGAGGTCGCGGGCCGCCGCGCCGACGACGGGGTCGTCGAGGATGGCCGGGTAGCTGCCGCGGAGCTCCCACGCGGCGAAGAACGGCCCCCAGTCGATCCGGTCCACGAGCTCCCCGAGCGGGTAGGCGCGGAATGCGCGCGCCCCGAGGAAGGACGGTCGCGGAGGGACGACGCCGGTCCAGTCGAGGCGCAGCCGGTCGGCCCGGGCGTCGGCGATCGAGAGCCGCACCTCCGCGGCGCGGCGCTCCCCGCGCTCGACGCGGATGGCGTCGTACTCGGCCCGGATGGCCGCCGCGTAGGCATCCCGGCCGGCGGGGTCCAGCAGTCCGCGTGCGACGCCCACCGCGCGCGAGGCATCGTGGACGTGGACCACGGGGCCCGAGTAGGCGGGCGCGATCCGCATCGCCGTGTGGGTCCGCGACGTCGTCGCGCCGCCGACGAGGAGCGGCGTGGTGAAACCCAGGCGCTCCATCTCCGACGCGACGTGGACCATCTCGTCCAGCGACGGCGTGATGAGGCCGGACAGGCCGATGAGGTCCGCACCCATCTCGCGGGCCGTCTCGAGGATGCGAGCCGCGGGGACCATGACGCCGAGGTCCACGATCGCGTAGTCGTTGCAGCCGAGCACGACGCCCACGATGCTCTTCCCGATGTCGTGGACGTCGCCCTTCACGGTGGCCATGACGATCGTCCCGGCGTTGCGAGCCCCGCCAGCCCGCTCGGCCTCGAGGTACGGCACGAGGACGGCGACGGCCTTCTTCATGACCCGCGCGCTCTTCACGACCTGCGGCAGGAACATCCGCCCGGCCCCGAACAGGTCGCCGACCCGGTTCATGCCGGTCATGAGCGGGCCCTCGATGACGTCGAGCGGCCGGCTCGCGCGCAGCCGGGCCTCATCGGTGTCCGCCGCGATCCACGTGTCGATCCCCTCGACCAGCGCGTGCGTGAGGCGCTCCTCGACCGGGAGGTCGCGCCACGCGAGGTCCTCGGCCGCGCGCTCCATCCCGCCCTGGGCGGCGTACCGCACGGCCACCTCGAGGAGGCGCTCGGTGGCGTCGGGTCGGCGGTCGAGCACCACGTCCTCGACCCGCTCGCGGAGATCGGGCTCGATGTCGTCGTAGACCGGCAGGACCCCCGCGTTCACGATCGCCATGTCCAGGCCGGCTCGCATCGCGTGGTAGAGGAAGACCGCGTGGATCGCCTCGCGGACACGGTCGTTGCCACGGAAGGCGAACGACACGTTCGACACGCCGCCCGACGTTCGGGCTCCCGGCAGCTCGGCCTTCAGGCGCCGGACGGCCTCGATGAAGTCGATCGCGTAGCGGTTGTGCTCCTCGATGCCGGTGGCGATCGCGAAGATGTTCGCGTCGAGGATCACGTCCTCCGGCGCGAAGCCCACCACGTCGACCAGGAGCCGGTACGCGCGGGTGCAGACCGCGACGCGGCGGTCGACGGTGTCGGCCTGGCCGCCCTCGTCGAAGGCCATGACCACGACCGCGGCGCCGTATGCCCGGCAGAGGCGGGCCTGCCGGAGGAACTCGGCCTCGCCCTCCTTCAGCGAGATCGAGTTGACGACGCCCTTGCCCTGCAGCTGGCGGAGGCCGGCCTCGAGGACCGCCCACTTCGAGCTGTCGACCATGACCGGGACCGAGGCGATGTCCGGCTCCACGGCGATCCGGCGGAGGAAGCGCGTCATGGCGGCGACGCCGTCGAGCATGGCCTCGTCCATGTTCACGTCGATGAGCTGCGCGCCGTTCGCCACCTGCTCGCGTGCGATGGCGACCGCCTCGTCCTCGCGCTCCTCGGCGATGAGGCGCGCGAACTTCCGCGACCCGGTGACGTTGGTCCGCTCGCCGACGTTCACGAACGCGTTCCCTGGTGGCGGGATCTCGACGGGGAGGAGCCCCGCGAGGCGGGTCCGAGGCGCCATGGAGGGCACGGCGCGGGGCACGATGCCGGCGACGGCCTCGGCGATCGCCGCGACATGGGCGGGCGTGGTGCCGCAGCAGCCGCCGGCGACGTTGAGGAGGCCGTGCTCGGCCCACTCGCGCATGGCGGCGGCCATCGCCCCGGGCGTCTCGTCGTACCCGCCGAGATCGTTTGGCAGGCCGGCGTTGGGATACGCCGAGATCGGGCGGTCGGCGAGGCGCCCCAGGACGTCGAGGTGCTCGCGGAGCTGGGCCGGCCCCAGGGCGCAGTTGAGCCCGATGAAGACGGGGTCCGCGTGGCGGACGCTGTACCAGAACGCCTCGACGGTCTGCCCCGACAGCGTCCGGCCGGACGCGTCCACGATCGTGCCGGAGACCGCGAGCGGGACCCGGAGGCCGAGGTCGTCCTCGAGCGAACGCACCGCGAAGATCGCGGCCTTCGCGTTCAGCGTGTCGAACACCGTCTCGACGAGGAGGATGTCCGCGCCGCCCTCGATGAGCCCCTCGGCCGCCTCGCGGTAGGCGACCTGGAGCTCCTCCCAGCTGACGTTGCGCGCGGCGGGATCTTCGACGTCCGGCGAGATCGAGGCCGTCCGGTTCGTGGGGCCCAGCGATCCGGCGACGTACCGGGGGCGCGCCGGGTCGGCACGCTCCGCGTCGTCGGCCGCGTCCCGGGCGAGCCGCGCCGCAGCCGCGTTCATCTCGCGGACGACCGCGGGCGAGAGGCCGTAGTCAGCCTGCGCGATCCGCGTCGCCGTGAAGGAGTTCGTCGAGACGATGTCGGCCCCGGCCGCGAGATACGCGGCGTGCACGGCGCGGACGGCGGCCGGTTGCGTGAGGCAGAGGAGGTCGTTGTCGCCGCGCAGGTCGTGCGGGTGGTGGGCGAAGCGCGCTCCGCGGAAGTCGGCCTCGCCGAAGCGATGCGCCTGCAGGAGCGTGCCCATCGCGCCGTCGAGGACGAGGATCCGGCGCGCGAGCTCCGGCTCGAGCCGGGCGAGGCGCGCGAGCCGGGCCGGGGCAGAGGCGGCGTCGGCGACGGCCCGCGACACCGTCATCCGGCGACACCCGCGTGGCGCTCGCGCACCCGGCGGACGAGGCCCGCGCACTGCTCGTACCGCCCGAAGCTCGGCATGACGTACGTCCCGGCGACCTCCGACTCGACGGCCGCGAGCAGGGCATCGGCCATCTCGATCCCCACCTCCGAGCCGCGCTCGCCAGCGGCGTGCATCGCGGCCCGCGCCGCGTCGGGGATGACGATCCCGGGCACCTCGTTGTGGAGGAACTCCGCGTGCCGCGCCGAGACGAGCGGGAGCACGCCGAGGAGCACGGGCACCGGGAAGCCGCGCGGGCCGAACCGCCGGTGAGCCTCCGCGAGCATCGCCTCGACCTGCGCGACGGCGTACAGCGGCTGCGTCATGACCAGGTGGGCGCCCGCGTCGAGCTTGCGCTCGAGCCTGTCCCACTCGGTGGCGGCGTCCGCGGCGGTGGGGTCGAGCGCGCAGGCGATCGTGAACCCCGCCCGCTGCCCGATCGGCGAGCCGGCCTGGTCCTCGCCGCGGTCCAGGCGCGCGAGGACGGCGATGAGCCCGATCGAATCGACGTCCCAGACGCCCGTCCCGGTGGGGTAGTCCCCCACCCGCGGCGGGTCGCCCGTGAGCGCGAGGATGTTCCGCACGCCGAGCGCGTGCGCCCCGAGCAGCTCGGATTCGAGCGCCATGAGGTTCCGGTCGCGCGTCGTGAAGTGGACGACGCACTCGAGGTCCATGGCGTGCTGGATCGCGAACGCCACCGCCATCGCGCCCATCCGGACGCGCGCCATCGCCGAATCGCTGATGTTCACGACGTCCACCCCGGCCGCCTGGAGGCCGCGAGCGGCTTCGAGCGTGCGGTCGATGCGGACCGATCGGGGCGGGTCGATCTCCACCGACACGACGAAGCGGCCGGCGGCGAGCGCGGCGGCCAGGCGCGTGGGTGGCGGGACGTCGCCGGCCAGGTGCCCCACGGGTTCGGCCGACGCCGACCGCGGCTGCGGCGGAGCCCCCACGACG
>CAIYQJ010000339.1 GCA_903928275.1 uncultured Chloroflexota bacterium | reverse complement strand
CGCCGCGACCGTCGCGCACGCGCCGGAGGCGGTCGTCCGCCACGCCGGACGCCTCCGCGGCGAGCCGCGCCTGCCCGGCGACAAGTCGATCAGCCACCGCGCGCTGCTCCTCGGGCTGCTCGCCGAGGGCACGAGCGAGGTGCGCGGCGCCGGCGACGGCGGCGACGTGCGGTCCACCGCTGCCGTGGTCGCCCGGCTGGGGGCGCGCGTGGAACGGGTCGCCGAGCGCGACGGCCGCGTGGACTACCGGGTCGTCTCGCCGGGCCGCGAGGCGATCGAGGAACCTGACGGTGTCCTCGACTGCGGCAACTCGGGGACCACCCTCCGGCTCGTGGCCGGCATCCTCGCGGCCCGGCCGATCTTCGCCGTGCTCGACGGCGACGCGTCGCTGCGGTCCCGGCCGGTCGCACGCATCGTCGCTCCGCTGTCGGCGATGGGCGCGACGCTCGCGGCCCGATGCCGCGGCACGCTCGCCCCCGTCGCGATCAGCGGCGCCAGCCCGCTACGCCCGATCGACCACGCGACGGCCGTCCCGAGCGCCCAGGTCAAGTCGGCGGTGATCCTCGCGGGCCTCGGCGCCGAGGGCACCACGACCGTCCGCGAGACCATCGCGACCCGCGACCACACGGAGCGGATGCTGCGGGCGCGCGGGGTCGCGGTCCGCGGCGTCCCGTGGGGTGCCGACGGGGCCGGCGTCGCCGTGTCGGTGGACGGCCCGGCGCGGGTCCTCGCCACGGTGGAGCACGTCCCCGCGGACCCGTCGGCGGCCGCATTCTGGCTCGTGGCAGGCGCGGCGCACCCGGACGCGGAGCTCACGCTCCGGGCCGTCGGAACGAACCCGTCCCGGCGTGCCATCATCGACCTGCTGCGCCGGATGGGTGCCGAGATCGACGAGCGACCGCTCGGCGACCCCGGCCAGCGGGATGGCGCGACCGGCGAGCTCGTGGCGGACCTCGTCGTGCGGAGCAGCGACCTGCGGGGGATCGACATCTCGCCGGCCGACGTTGCCGCCGCCATCGACGAGATCCCGGCGCTCTGCGTGGCCGCCGCCCTCGCGACCGGCATCACGACCATCCGCGGCGCGGGGGAGCTTCGACACAAGGAATCGGATCGGATCGCCGGCATGGCGGCCGGACTCCGGGAGCTCGGAGCACGGGTGACGGTGGACGGAGACGCCATGACCATCGAGGGCGGACGAAGGCTCGTCGGAGCCATGACCCAGACCATGCACGACCACCGGCTCGCGATGGCGTTCGCCATCGCCGGCCTTATCGCCGGGGGGGAGACCGTCGTCCGGGACCCGGACAGCGCGGCCATCTCCTATCCAGGCTTCTTCGACGAGATCGAGAGGATGCGAGCATGACGAGACGCGTCGTCCTCATCGGCCACCCGGTCGCCCATTCGCTGTCGGGCGCCATGCAGCAGGCGGCATTCGACGCCGCCGGGATCGACGCCCGGTACGAGCTGTGGGATCGCTCGGCCCTCGAGCTTCCCGACGCCGTCGCCGAGCTGCGGGCGGAGGAGTTCCTCGGCGCGAACGTGACGATCCCGCACAAGGAGAAGACGGTCTCGCTCGTCGACAAGACCACCGACGATGCGCACGCGACCGGAGCCGTGAACACGATCACCAGGGACGGCAAGCGGCTCATCGGGCACAACACGGACGTCGCCGGGTTCACCCACGCGCTCGACGCCCTCGTCGGGAAGCAGAAGATGCCGCGCCAGGCCGTGGTCCTCGGCGCAGGCGGCGGTGCGAGGGCCGTCGTCTTCGGGCTCGTGCGCGCGGGCTTCACGCGCGTCGTCGTGTTCAATCGCCACCTCCACCGGGGCGAGGCTCTCGTGAAGTTCTTCGGCCGGAGCGCCGCGCACATGGAGCTCCGCGCCATGCCGTGGCACGAGTCGGTCCTCGAGGCCGAGCTGTCGAAGACGAAGGTGTTCGTGAACGCCACCTCCGTGGGGCTCGACCCGGACGAGACGCCGCTCCCGGGCGAGCTCATCCCGCCGGAACTCCTGGTTCTCGACCTCATCTACAACCCGGGGCGGACGCGCCTCATGCGCGAAGCCGAGGCGGCCGGCTGCCACGTGATGAACGGCGAGGGCATGCTCCTCCACCAGGGCGCCGCGGCATTCGAGCTGTGGACGGGGAAGCCGGCGCCACTCGACCTCATGCGCGAGAAGCTCGCCGAGGCCATCGCAGCGTCGTCGGTCGCCGCCGACTCCGGGATCGCGGATGTCGAGGCCGCGGTCGCCGGCGGCGCGGCGACGGGCGACTGAGCGACCGCGTGGGCTCGCTCCGATTCCTCACCGCGGGTGAATCGCACGGGCGGGAGCTCGGCGTCATCGTGGAGGGGATGCCCGCCGGTCTTCGCCTCACGGAGGAGATGATCGCGGAGGACCTCGGGCGCCGGCAGCGCGGGTACGGCCGCGGCGCGCGACAGGCCATCGAGCAGGACCACGCCACGATCGCATCGGGGGTGCGGCACGGCCGGACGCTCGGCTCGCCGATCCTCCTCACGATCGCCAACCGCGACTGGGAGAACTGGACGCGGGTCATGCAGGTCGCGCCGCTGACGGACGCCGATGCGGCAGAGCTCGTCGCCATGGCGGACTCCGGGGTGAAGCGTGCCGCGCCCGTGACGCGTGTCCGACCGGGCCACGCGGACCTTGCCGGCGCGCTGAAGTACGGGTTCACGGACGTCCGGAACGTGCTGGAACGCGCATCGGCGCGCGAGACGACGGCGCGCGTGGCGGCCGGCGCGGTCGCACGGGCCCTCCTCGCGGAGCTCGGGATCGAGACGTGGTCGTTCACGGCCGAGGTCGGCGGCGTGGCCGTGGACCCGGAGCGGTGCACGCGCAGCCGCGAGGAGGCGGAGGCGAGCCCGCTGCGCTGCCCCGACCCGGCCGCCGAGGTCGCGATGATCGGCCGGATCGACGAAGCGCGGGCGGCGGGCGATACCGTCGGCGGCGTCTTCGAAGTCGTGGTCCTCGGGCTCCCGATCGGCCTCGGCTCGTACGTCCACTGGGACCGCCGCCTCGACGCGGCCCTGGCCGGCGCCGTCGCGAGCATCCAGATCGTGAAGGGCGTGGAGTTCGGGCTCGGATTCGAGCAGACTCGGCGCGTCGGATCGCAGGTCCACGACATCATCGACGGGCGACGACCCGACGGCACGTGGATCCACCGCTCGAACAACGCCGGCGGCCTCACCGGGGGCGTGACCAACGGGGAGCCGCTCGTGGTGCGCGGCGCCGTCAAGCCGATCTCCACGCTCGCGCGCCCGCTCCCCTCGGCGGACCTCGTGACCGGTGCGCCCGTCGAGAAGGCGCACTACGAGCGGAGCGACATCAGCGTGGTGCCGGCAGCCGGCGTCGTGGGCGAGGCGATGGTCATGCTCACGGTCGCGGACTTCGTCCTCGCCAAGGTGGGCGGGGATTCCATCGACGAGACACGCGACAACCTGCGGCGCTACCGCGAGCGCATCGCGGCAGGCGCTCGCCGCGGCGCGCCCGCTGCGCCAGGCGCCGCGGAGGATCCCGCGTCCGAGGTCGGCTCGGGCGGGGACGACTGACGCGGGCGGCGATGGACCTCGTGCTCGTCGGCCTGCCAGGGACCGGGAAGACGGCGGTCGGACGCCGGATGGCCCGGCGCCACGGCGCCGCGTTCGTCGACATCGACGAGATCGTGGAGTCGGCCGCCGGGCGACCGATCCCGACGATCTTCGCGGAGGAGGGCGAAGCCGGCTTCCGGGCTCGCGAGCGCGCCGCGGTCGCCGGCCTGGGGACCGCGGACCCGTCGCCTCGCCTGACCCGCGTCATCGCGACCGGCGGCGGGACGCCGCTGGACCCGCGCAACCGATGGATCCTGTATCGCGGGCGAAGCGTCGCCTGGCTCGACGGACCGCCCGGCATCCTCGCGAGTCGACTTCGCCAGAGCCGCGTCGTGCGCCCGCTCGTGGCCGGCCGCGACGCCCTGGCGGTCATCGAGGCGCTGGCCGCGGCCCGCGAGCGCGTCTACGCGCCGGCCCTCCATGTCAACGGCGTGGCGCCCCTTCGGGACGTGATCGAGACCCTGGAGCGCCTCCTCGCCGACGAGCCCGCGGCCGGGACGTGCCTGCTGCGCGCGCGGACGCCGATCGGGTCGTTCGAGATCGGCGACGGCATCGCCGAGACATCCGTGTCGCGCTCGCTCGCGGAGCTCGAGGCCCGCCGCGCGATCGTCGTGTCCGAGCCGAAGGCGTGGGCGGTCGCCGGCGAGCGGCTGGCCGAGGGACTGGTCCGCGACGGGATCGCGGTGGACGTCGTGCTGCTTCCCCGCGGCGAGGCGGCCAAGTCGCTCGCGGTGATCGAGCGCGCGGCGCGGCGGCTGGCCGGCCTTCGCGCGGAACGGGGCGACCCGATCGTCGCGATCGGCGGCGGGGCGCTCGGCGACGCGGCCGGGTTCCTCGCTGCGACCTGGCTGCGCGGCGTGCCGATCGTGCACGTCCCCACGACGCTCGCGGCCCAGGTGGACAGCTCGATCGGCGGGAAGACGGCCGTCGACCTGCCCGAGGGGAAGAACCTCGTCGGGGCCTTCCACCAGCCCGCGGCGATCGTCTCGGACGTCGCGTTCCTGCGGACGCTCCCGCGGCGCCAGCTTCGGGCGGCTCTCGGCGAGGCGGTGAAGATGGGGGCGCTCGGGGACGAGCGGCTCCTCGAGCTCCTCGAAGCAGAGGGCCCGGCGATCGCGCGGCGGGCGCCGGCCGCGTTCGCGACAGGAGCCGTCGCCGAGGTCGTCGAACGATGCGCGTGGGCGAAGATCGAGGTCGTCGTGGCGGACGAGCGAGAGCGCGAGGCGGACGGGCGGATCGCGCTGAACCTCGGCCACTCCGTCGCCCACGGGATCGAGCGGGCGGTGGCGTACCGCGGCGTCTTCCACGGGGAGGCGGTGGCCTACGGCCTCCGCGCGGCGGTGCGGATCGGTGCCAGCCTCGGGGTCACCCCGGCGGGCCGCGCCGACCGGGTCGAGACGCTCCTCGACTCGCTGGGCCTCGGCGCAGCTCCGCTGCACGTCGCCGTGGACCGCGTCGTCGACGCGATGACGGTGGACAAGAAGGTCCAGGGCGGCCGGCTCCGCTGGGTCCTGCCGACCGGGTCGGGCGTCGCGATCCGGTCGGATGTCCCGCCCGACCTCGTGCGGAGCGTGACGGACGGCGTGCTGGCAGGACGTGGGAGGTCGACGCAGTGAGGATCCTCGTGCTCCAGGGGCCCAACCTGGACCTGCTCGGCACCCGCGAGCCGGACATCTACGGGACGGCCACGCTCGACGACATCCACGCGTCGATCCGGCGGCGAGCGGCCGAGCTGGACCTCGACGTCGACTTCCTCCAGTCCAACCACGAGGGCGTGCTCATCGACCGGCTCCACCGGATGGACTTCGAGGCGGCCATCGTGAACGCGGCGGGGCTGACGCACACCTCCGTCTCGCTCCGGGACGCGCTCGTGGGCGTGGAGCGCCCGTTCGTGGAGGTCCACCTGTCGGACCCGTCCACCCGCGAGCCGTTCCGGCAGGTGAACTTCCTCGCCGATGTCGCGGCCGCGTCATTCGTGGGCATGGGACCGCGCGGCTACCTTCTCGCGCTCGAGGAGCTCGCGCGGCTGCGGGACGAAGGGGCGGCCGAATGACGCGCGCGGCAGGGCGGCCGAAGGCCGGGGTTGGCCCCGGCGCTTCCGATGGCCTCGGAGCCCCGACGGGCGCGGACTCGGCGGCGGCGGACGTGCCGGCGGCGGCGGAGCCCGCCGGGGTGGACCGACCCGCGTCCGGCGACGCCCGGCGGGATGCCGCCGGCGCCTCGCTCGCCCCGCTCCGCGTGCGGATCGACGCGATCGACCGCGAGATCGTCGCGCTCCTCGACGAGCGGGCCCGGATCGCCCTCGAGATCGGACGCGTGAAGGACGCCTCCGGCGGCCGCGCGATCCGCGATCCGAAGCGCGAGGCGGAGGTGATCGAGCGGGTCACGAGCACGTCGGCGGGGCTCTTCCCGGAACCCGAGCTCGTCGCGCTCTACCGTCGGCTGATCGCGGCGACGCGCCAGGTCCAGGCCGAGCAACGGCGGCAGACGCGACGCGCGGGGCGCGAGCCGGAGGGATGACCGGGGAGCTCCCGGCGGACCGCGACGAGGGACCGCGGCCGCCGTTCCCCGACCTCTCGCGTGTGTCGGGGGCACCCACGACCCGTTTCGCGCCGTCGCCGACCGGCCGGCTCCACCTGGGGCATCTCCTGAACGCGCTCTACGTGTGGGGGATCGCGCGGGCCACGGGCGGGGCGGTCGTCTTGCGTGTCGAGGACCACGACCGCCAGCGGTCGCGCCACGAGCACGAGGCCGACATGCTCGACGATCTCGACCGCCTCGGGCTGCAGCCGGATCGCCCGGGCACCGACGACCTGCGTGCCGGCCCGTCGCCGTACCGCCAGGGCGACGACGACAGGCCGTACGCGGCGGCGATCGCGACGCTCGCCGCATCCGGGCTCCTCTACCGGTGCGAGTGCTCGCGCGCGGACCTGGCCGGCTGGGCTGGCGGGCACGGCCGCGTCGCGGACGGTCCGGGGTGCCCGGGGGCATGCCGGGACCGCTCGCTGCCGGACGCTCCGCACCTCGCGCTCCGCGTCGCGCTCGGCGGCGGCGTGGAGTCGATCGACGACCTGCTCGCGGGCCCATGGTCCGGGCCCGTGGCTCCGGGAGGCGACCCCGTGCTCCGGGACCGCCTCGGCAACTGGTCCTACCACCTCTGCGTCGTCGTGGACGACGCGCGCCACGGCGTGGACCTCGTGATCCGCGGCCGCGACCTCCTCGACGCGACACCCGTCCAGGTGCGCCTCCGGCGGGCGCTCGGCATGGCGCCGATCCCGACCCACCTCCACCACCCGCTGGTCCTGCGCGCGGACGGCACGAAGCTCTCCAAGGCGAACGACGACACGGCGATCCGCGAGCTCCTGGACGCGGGCGTCCGCCCGGCCGAGCTGTTCGGGATGGCCGCCGCGGCCGGGGGGCTGCGTCGGGACGCCGACCCGATCGAGCCGGATCGCCTCGCGGATCTCTTCCGCCGCTGACGCGCGCGGCGCGACGCGAAGCGGGGCGCCGACCCCCGACCGGAAGCCGCCCTGGCGGGCCCAGCGCCGGCGATCCTCAGGCGACGGTCGCCGCGCGCAGCTCCCGGACGAGACGCCCCAGGCCCGCCACGTGGCGGCCGTCCGGGCCGAGCGCGTCGACGAGCGCGGACGCCACGATGACACCGTCGGCGCCCGCGCGACCGAGGAGCCGGACGTGATCCGGCCGGGACACGCCGAACCCGACACCCACCGGGACCGGCGAGACCGCCTTGACGTCCGCGACGTAGCGCCCCACCGACCTCGGCAGTCGGGCGCGCGCGCCGGTGACGCCGACGAGCGAGACGCAGTAGAGGAAGCCGCCGCTCCGCGCCGCGATGGCGGCGCGGCGGTCGGGCGGGGTGGTGGGGGCGACGAGATAGACGACCGCGAGCCCCCCGGCCCGTGCGGCCGCCTCGAAGGGACCGCCCTCGTCGGGCGTCAGGTCCGCCACGATGACGCCGCTCGCGCCCGCGCCGGCCAGGCGCTTCACCGCGGCGCTCCCGTCCCCGCCTCCGATGAGCTGGTTCGCGTAGGCCATCGGGACGAGCGGGACGCCGGGGCGCGCGGCGGCGATCGCCTCGAGGAGGGCGATCGAGCGATCCAGGGTGGCGCCGGCACGCAGCGCCTCGCCGGACGCGCGCTGGAGCGTGGCGCCGTCCGCGAGCGGGTCCGAGTACGGCAGCCCCACCTCGAGAAGGTCCGCGCCCGCGTCGATCGCGGCCACGGCCGCGGCAAGGCTCGCCTCCGCGTCCGGGTAGCCGGCGACGATGTAGGGGACGAGCGCGGTCCGGCATTCGGCGCGCGCCGCGGCGAAGGCGCCCCGGATCCGCGCGGCACCCGCGGTGCCGTCCGTGCCGGAGTCGTCGGGGGGCCGGCCGGTCGTGTCCGTGCGCGCCGGCCTGGAATCCCGGCTCATCGGTGCGCCGCCACGTGAAGGCCTTCCCAGCGGTCGAGCGTCGCGAGGTCCTTGTCGCCGCGCCCGGACAGGCCGACGAGCACGATCGCGTCGTCGGGCAGGCGCCGCCGATCCGGTCCCGCCTCGGCGAGGAACCGCGGGAGCACCGCGAAGGCGTGGGCGGTCTCGAGCGCGGGGAGGATCCCCTCCGCCCGCGTGACCTCCCGCACCGCCGCCACCGCCTCGGCGTCGGTCGCAGCCTCCACCTCGAGCCGCCCGGCGGCGAAGAGCGCGGCGATCTGGGGGCCGACTCCCGGGTAGTCGAGGCCGGCGGAGAGCGAGTGCGCCTCCACGACCTGCCCGTCGCGATCCTGCAGCATGAGCGACCGCGAGCCGTGGAGGATGCCGGCGGTCCCGCCCGCGAGGGCCGCCGCGTGGCGGCCGGTCGGGATGCCGTCGCCGGCCGCTTCCGCCACGGCGAGGCGGACATGCGGCTCGCCGATGAAGCGCGACAGGAGGCCGATGGCGTTGGAGCCGCCGCCGACGCACGCGAGCACGAGGTCGGGCAGTCGTCCCGCGACGTCGACGACCTGGTGCGCTGCCTCGTCGCCGATGACGCGCTGGAGATCCCGGACGATCGTGGGGTAGGGATGCGGCCCCATCGCCGACCCGAGCACGTAGTGCGTCGTCTCGACGTTCGTCACCCAGTCGCGCATCGCCTCGTTCACGGCGTCCTTCAGCGTGGCGGTCCCGCTCGTCACCGCGCGGACCTCCGCCCCGAGCGCGTGCATCCGCACCACGTTCGGCTGCTGGCGCTCGATGTCCTCGGCGCCCATGTACACGACGCAGGGCAGCTCGAGGAGCGCGCACGCGGTCGCGGTGGCGACGCCGTGCTGGCCGGCGCCGGTCTCCGCGATGACGCGCGTCTTGCCGAGGCGTCGCGTGAGCAGCGCCTGGCCCAGCGCGTTGTTGATCTTGTGGGCCCCCGTGTGGGCGAGGTCCTCGCGCTTGAGATAGAGCCGGAGACGCGCCGGGACGGCAGACTGGTCCGCGGCGAGCGACCGAGCCCGCCCGGCGAGGACGGCCGCGAGCCGGTCGGCCCTGTACAGGGCGGTGGGGCGCCCGGAGTACGTGGCGAGCAGAGCGCGCAGTTCCGACCAGAAGACCGGGTCGTGGCGCACGGCCGCGTACGCGCGCTCGAGGGCGACGAGGGCCGCGACGAGCGTCTCGGGGACGTAGCGGCCCCCGAACTCCCGCTCGAGGCCCCAGCGCCCGTCGTCGTCCGCCTCGAGGAGGCCGGCCGCCACGGGGGTCGCGCGCGCCGGCACGTGCGGGAGGTCCCACCTGGCGGCGCGGGCCCGCTTCGCGAACAGCGCGACGGCGAGAGCGTCCTTCCGCGGCCGCTCTCCCGGAGCCCGCGACGCCTCGACGCCCGACGCGACGTCCACGCCGACCGCCGGGATCGTCCGGAGGGCGCCTGCGACGGTCGTCGGCGAGAGGCCGCCGGCCAGCACGACCGGGACCTCGCGGGCGACGGCCGCCGCGAGCGCCGGGATCGGCCGCGTCCCCGTGCCTCCGGGATGCGGTCCGCCGGCGGCGTCGAGGAGGATGCGCTCCGCGCCCGCGGCGAGGTACGCGCGGGCCAGGGCGACGAGTCGCCCCACGTCGGCGGCCAGGGCCGGATCGTCCGCGGCGACCTGGGTGACGGCGCTCGGCGGGGTCCCGATCGCCGCATCGCCGGTCGGCGGCAGGTGGATGACCTTCCATGCCGGACGCGGGCAGGCCCCGACGTCCTCCGGCGTCTCGCGCCCACACATCTGGACGGCGTCCGCGCCCGTGGCCGCGACGGCCGCGTCGATCTCCGACGGCGCCATGTCCGCCACGACAAGGACGACGCGCGGCGCCACCCCGGGGGCGGCCGTCCGGCGCGCCTCCGTCGCGAGAGCCGACGCCTCGGAAAGGGCGAGCGAGCGGGGAGTGCCCGGCACGAGGTTCAGGCCGATCGCATCCGCGTTCGCTCGCAGCGCGGCCGCGAGGCCATCGGCGTCGGTGACGCCGCAGATCTTCACGAACGCCGTCCGGTCGGCGGCCGCGAGGTCTGCCGGCACCGCGCCCGCCGCGACGAGCGCCCGGGCCACGGCCGCCGGGTCCGGGGCCCGCATGAGCGTCTCGCCCACCAGGGCCGCGTCGAAGCCGGCGGCACGCCAGGTCGCGACCGTGGCGACGTCCCGGACGCCCGACTCGGCCACCGCGATCCTGTCGTCCGGGATCGCCGACCGGAGGCGGAGCGCGCGCTCCGGGTCGACGTCGAGCGTCCGCAGGTCACGGTTGTTCACGCCGACGAGGCGGGCCCCGCTCTCGAGCGCCCGGTCGAGCTCTCGCGCATCGTGCGCCTCGACGAGCGGCACCATCCCCAGGTCGGAGGCCAGGCGGACGAGGCGCGCGAGGCGGCCGGCGGGATGCAGCACCGCGAGCAGGAGGACCGCGTCGGCGCCGGCGGCTCGCAGGAGCGGGAGCTGCCGCGGATCGACGACGAAGTCCTTCGCGAGGACCGGGGCGGCGATGGCGGCGCGGACCGCGCGGAGATCGTCAGGCGAGCCGCCGAACCAGCGGGGCTCGCAGAGGACGCTCACCATCGCGGCGCCGCCGGCGACGTAGGCGCGCGCCCTGCGGACCGGGTCGTCGTCCGCGCGGACGATGGCGCCGGCGGATGGAGAGCTGCGCTTCACCTCGGCGATGAGGTGGCAGCCGGGCGCGGCGAGCCGCTCGAGCACGGGGCGCGGAGCCGGGGCTCGTTCCGCTTCCCGGGCGAGGTCCGCGTACGAGCGTGATCCGAGAAGGGCCGCGATGTCGGCGGCGCGGCGCTCGGCGATCTCGACCACGACCGGGGGCCGGGCGGTCGGGTGCACTCGCGCGGACGGTCGATGGGGCGTGGCTGTCGACGTCATCGGGCGGCTCCCGTCGCTGGCTGGGTGTGATCGACTCGGCCGGGGGTCGCCTCGCCGCCTGGCGACGCGGCGGCCTCCCGGAGGCGCCGCGATCGGCGGAGACGCGCGAGCAGGTCGGTGGCGCGGCCGCCATCGATCGTCGCCGAGGCGAGCTCGACGCCGGCGGCGAGGTCGGTCGCTCGGCCCGCCGCGATGAGGCCGGCGGCCGCGTTGAGGATGGCGACATCGCGGCGCGGCCCGCGCTCCCCGGCGAGGACGGCCTCGATGAGGACCGCGTTCTCCGCGGGCGATCCGCCGGCGAGAGCGCCGGTGGAGGCAGGCGCGATCCCGAGCGCGGCGAGCGCGATCGCGTCCACGGGCCGCCGGACGATGGCGTCCGGCGTGACGTCGAGGATGACCCCCGTGCCGTCGAGCGGCAGCTCGTCGATCCCCTGGCCGTGCACGAGGAGGCCGCGCTCCGTGCCGAGACGCCGGAGCACCTCCGCGAGGCGAGGGGCCGCATCGGCAGCGCCGACGCCCACGACCTGGCGCGTCGCACCGGCAGGGTTGGTGAGCGGCCCAAGCAGGTTGAACGCGGTCCGGACGCCGATCTCGCGGCGTGTCGGTCCCGCGTGGCGCATGGCGGGGTGGAAGGAGGGCGCGAAGAGGAACGCGAAGCCGTCCGCGCGGAGCGCCTCGGCCGCGGACGTCGCGTCGTGGTCGACGACGATGCCGAGCGCGTCGAGGACGTCCGACGACCCCGACGCGGACGTGATCGCGCGGTTGCCGTGCTTCGCGACCGGCACGCCCGCGGCCGCGACCACGAGCGCGGCGGTGGTCGAGATGTTGAAGGTCCCGCTCCGGTCGCCGCCGGTGCCGCACGTGTCGATCGTCCCGGGCGGCGCGTCGACGCGGATGACGCGGTCGCGCATCGCGGCCGCGAACCCGGCGAGCTCGTCCACGGTCTCGCCGCGCATCCGGAGCGCCACGAGGAGCGCCGCGAGCTGGGCAGGGGTCGACGCGCCGGCCATCACCGCCCCCATCGCGGCGCGCGATTCGTCGAACGTGAGCGTGCCGCCCTCCACGATGACGAGGAGGGCGTGATGGAGCGGATCGGCCGCCGCAGGCAGCGCGGTTGCGGCAGCAGCCGGGGCCGCTGCGGCCGCCGCAGGGGCCGCGCCAGCGAGCCCGGGCGCCGGCGCGGGCGCGCCCCCCGGGATCATGCCTCGCGTTGCGAATGTGCCCGTCGTGGCATCGAGAGCAGCGGCATCTCCCTCGCCGGCGGCGCGGAGGAAGTTCGCGAGCAGATGCGGGCCCTCCGGCGTGAGCACCGACTCCGGGTGGAACTGGACGCCCTCCAGCGGGAGCGTGCGGTGGCGGATCCCCATGAGCACGGCCCCGCCTTCCGTGGTCGCCGAGACCTCGATCTCGGCCGGGAGGGTGGCAGCATCGACCGCGAGCGAGTGGTACCGCGCCGCCTGGAACCCGGGCGACATGCCCGCGAGGAGTCCGCGGCCGTCGTGGTCGACGGGCGAAGACGCGCCGTGGACGAGCGTGGGCGCGCGAACGATCGCCGCGCCGAACGCGGCGCCCATCGACTGCATCCCCAGGCACACGCCGAGGACTGGGATCCGCCGCTCGGCCGCCACGCGGATCGCATCCACGCTGACGCCCGCGTCCTCCGGGTCGCCGGGGCCGGGCGACACGACGATCCCCCGCAGCGGCGTCACCGGGTCGGCGGCGAGCGCTTCGATCCCCGCCCTGTCGATCGCGTCGTTGCGGATGACGCGGACGTCGGCGCCGGCCGCCTGGAGGGCCTGGACGAGGTTGAACGTGAACGAGTCGTAGTTGTCGATGACGAGGATCACCGCCCACCTCCGGCGCCGGCAGGCGCCCCCAGCGCGCCGGGGGCGGGCTCCGACCGATCGGGCGAGGTCGGACCGGATCGGGCGGCGGGCGCAGCGGCCAGGTCGATCGCCCGGCGCATCGCCGCGGCCTTGTGTTCGGTCTCGAGGAACTCGGAGGCAGGGTCGCTCCCGGCGACGATCCCCGCCCCGGCGTGGACGTGCGCGACGCCGTTCTTGAGCACGGCGCTGCGGATCGTGATCGCCGTGTCGAGGTCACCGTCGTAGCCGAGGTAGCCCACCGCGCCGCCGTACAGACCACGTCGCTCGCCCTCGGCGCGCGCGATGAGCTGCATCGCCCGGACCTTCGGCGCCCCGGAGAGCGTCCCGGCCGGGAAGATGCTCCGCAGCGCGTCGAGCGCGTCGCGCCCGGGCGCGAGCTTCGCCTCCACGTGGCTCACGAGGTGGAGCACGTGGCTGTAGCGCTCGACCTCCATGTACCGGGTGACGGCCACGCTGCCGGGCTCCGCCACGCGGCCGAGGTCGTTGCGGCCGAGATCGACGAGCATGACGTGCTCTGCCCGCTCCTTGGGGTCGGCCTGCAGCTCCTCCGCGAGACGGCGGTCCTCGTCCTCCGACGCGCCGCGGCGGCGCGTGCCGGCGATCGGGTGCGTCGCGAGACGACGCCCCGAGACGCGGACGAGGAGCTCGGGGCTCGCGCCCACGACGTCGTAGTCGGGCGTCCGGACGAAGAACAGGTATGGGCTGGGGTTCACGCGGCGGAGCGCCCGGTACAGCGCGAGGCCGTCGAGCGGCCGCCCGTCCGGGCCCGTCGGCAGGTCGATCGTCTGGCGTCGTGCGAGGACGACCTGGATGGCCTCCCCCGCCGCGATCGCGGCCTTCGCGTCGACCACCGCCCGCTCGAAGGATTCGCGCCCCAGGCTCGAGCGGATCCCCGGTCCGTCACCGGACGCGTACGGGTCGAGCGATTCGTCGGCGGCCGGCTCGGGGGCCTCGTCGATCGGCGCCCGGAACGCGGCCTCGTCGGCGGCCGGGCGGCCGGTCCGCTCGAGGGCCTCCCAGATCGCTCGCTCTGCGATCCGGTAGCGCTCCTCGATCCGCGGAGCCTCCACGTGGAGCGCGGCCACCGCCGAGAGCGAGTGCGACAGGTGGTCGAAGACGAGGACGAGATCCGTCTCGAGGAACGTCGCGAGGGGAACGCCCACGGGGTCCGCGGCCGGCAGCGGGACGGTCGGCTCGAACGTGGAGACCGCGTCGTACGCGAGCGCTCCGACGGCCCCGCCGATGAAGCGGGGCATCGCGTCGAGGGGCTCCACGCGCCGCAGCGGGACGAAGCTCCGCAGGGCATCGAGCGGGTCGCTCGCGGCCACCGACTCCACCGGGAGGGAGGCGTCCCAGCGGTCCTCCTCCACGGGACGCGTCTGGACGCGTGCCCCGGCGTCGTCCACGGTGAGGATGCGGCGCGGGCCGACGCCGAAGAAGCTGTACCGCCCGAGGCGCTCCCCGCCCTCCACGGATTCGAGCAGGTAGGCCGGGCCGCCGTCGTCGAGCCGGAGGAAGGCTCCGATCGGCGTCTCGAGGTCCGCGTCGCGGGTCGCGCGCAGGAGGATCGTGTCCGCGGTCGCGGCCAGGCGGCGGGTCTCGCCGAGGCTGAGCGGGTTCGACACCGGCATCGCGGACCTCCGTTCGGGTGGCGGGCAGCCTGCCCGCGGACATGAAAACGGCCCATCGTCCTCCGGGACGAAAGGCCGTGCCTTCCGCGGTGCCACCCGCTTTCGACGCCTCGCGACGCCGCTCTCGATCTTCACCGACGGGAGCGTCGACACCTGCGTCTCCGTCCGATCGGCGCCGCCCTGTAACGCTGGCGCTCTGCGCCGGAGCCTACTGGCGACCGTGGCTCACGCCACCCCGCGTTCGGTCCGGAGGCTCCCGGGTCCATTCGCCGCCGCCGCCGCCCCGACTTCCACCAGCCGTCGGGTCTCTCTGCCGGCGTCACGACGGGTACTCGTCCCGATCACAGCCCGCTGTTCGCGATGTGGGCGGGAGTCTAGGAGCGAGCGCCTCCCCGTGTCAAATGCGCCTGCCCGTCGATCCCCGGGCGGCCTCGCTCAGCTCGCCGGGCCTGCCACGTCGAGCCAGCCGAGCCAGAGCGCCGTCGGCGAGCCGCCATCGGCCGCCTCGAGCCACGCCACCACGAGCCGGACGCCGGGGGCGAAACCATCGATCGGCAGCTGCAGCGTGCCCGACGCGGAGGCGGGGATCTCCGCCCGGGTCGTCGCCGGATCGGCGGGTCCCGCCGCGGCGATCGCCCGGACCACGACGTAGCGGCCCGACATGGGGATCGGCGTGGGCTCGGGCGTGGCGGACGGGGTGGGCGTGGGCGAAGGCGGGTTCGGGTCGAAGCCGCCGATGAGCGTCGGCACGGGCGTCGGTGTCGGCGTGGGGTCGGGCCCGATCGTCGGGAGCGGGGAGGCGATCCCGCCGACGACATCCGCGGCGACGCGCGTGCCGAGCATGCCCGGCACGCCGGTCTCCACGACGTCGACCGGCGCCGGATCCGAGCCCACGTGCCCGAGGAGCTCGACGGTCCGGGGGTCCGAGATGATCGGATGCGACACCGCGAGCTTCCCGTCCGTGCCCCTAGCGACGAAGACGACCGCGGGCACGGCACGCGTCACACCGGTCGCCGCCAGGCGGACGACGATGATCGCGGGAAGGTGCGCAGCCTTGAGGGGAACATTCATCGAAAGCGGGGTGCGTGCGTCGATCTTCCCGTCGATCGGCTGCGTGGCAAGGCGCACGGCGGGCTGGGCTGCGTCGAGCGGGATGGACCACGCCTCGAGCGCGGGACCCGCCTTGCCGGCGACGGCGTCGGCCACTGCGCTGACCGGCCGCGGACCGGCGGCGCGGATGGACGCCACGAGCGTCCCGTCGGAGCCACCGGTCACCGCGAGCAGCGCCTCGCCGGCTCCCACGACCCGGACGACGGCCGACCCGACCGTCGGGTGGTCGAGCGCCGGGAGCGGCTGGCCATCCACGTCGCGGATGTCGAGGTCCAGCCGCCAGAGGCCGGGCTGCGGGGGCGCCGCGAGCTGCAACGCGACGGTCCTGGCCGCCACCTTCCGCGGGACCGCCGCCCAGGCGGGCTCGGCCGGGGCCCCCGGGGCCGACGTGGCCGTCTCGACGATCGACAGCGGCGTCCATCGCGCCGCGAACTGGAGGAGCGGCGGCAGCGTCGCGCCGGGCGCGGCCGACCAGCGGACGGTCGCCGTCCCGGGGCGGCCCGCCTGGATCGACGTCGTCGCCAGCGCGAGCGCGAACCGGACGTGGCGAGACAGGAGCGTCGGCACGGCCGTCCGCATGCGGTTCGCGTGCATGACCACGCCGTCCTGCCATCCGGGATCCGTCGCGTAGGCGAGATTCACGGATCGGAGGGTCGTGTATCCCGTCCAGAACCGGCCGGTGGGCACGAGGTACTCGTCGCGCAGGTAGCGCGCGACGAAATCGACGCCCTCCGCGTACGAGGCGAAGGTGGCGGCGTACTTCATCGGATCACGATCGAGCGCGTTGTACCCGAAGAGGTTCTTCTTCAGGACGGCGATGGGCGACGTGCCGTAGGACGACTCGTGCATGGCGATCCCGACGAGCACGAGGGCATTGACCCCGTAGTCGCGCTCGGCGCGGAGGAACGCGTCGCCGAGGGCCGGGAGCGGCGTGTTCTCCTTCAGGTACTGGTCGATCGCCCAAGCCGCCACGCCGGACGTCGAGGCGATGTCCGTGTCGACGGTGACCTCCGCCCCGATCCGGTATGGGACGGTCCGCGTGGGCTGCGGCTTGACCACGGCCACCGGGCGTCCGGGCGGCGCCTTCGCGAAGGCCGGCGCGATGGAGCTCGACGCGACGACGGCCACGACCGCGAGCGCCGCGAGTACCGGGCGCGGAGCGGGCAGGCGGAGGCGATGGAGGCGACCCGCCCGGGGCGGCCGCGCGAGGTCGGGAGCATTCATGAGCCCCGTGATGATGCCCCATCGCGCCGAACCCGGCCAGCGCAAGGGGATCGCGGACGACCGGCGACATCCGTCCGACCGCATCGGCACCCTCACTGCAGGTCGAAGCGCACACCGCCGAAGGTCACGGAGGGCGACGGCCGGGCGGTCCCGGTGACTGTGATGGCGGCGTCCGCGATCGCCCCGCCCGCATGCACGAACGGCCCGCCGGCGTCCGCCGCTCGCCCGAGCCGGATCACGTGGGGGCCCACGGTCGCGACGAGGTCGGGAGGTGCCCCGGCCCGGTCGGCGCGCGACGCCGCGAACCGGATCCCGAGCGCCGCCTCCCACGCGGACGCGACCGCCGCGGGATCGGCCACCCACAATGAGAGCCCCGCGAGCCGCGGACCGGCACCGCGGACCCGCGCGGCGCGTTCGGGCTCATCGGGGGCGTGCTCGATGAGGAATGCGGGTCCGTTCGGTCCGAGGCGGGCCGGGAACGCGACGGGCCAGGCGATGACGGAGCCGTCCGGCCGCGTCCGGCGCACGAAGTCGACGGCGAGCGGCGACTCCGCGGCGCCGAGCCGCGACTCCGCGGCGCCGAGCCGCGCGACGTCTCCGACGAGATCATCGGAGCGCAGCGCGACGGCCGCGTATGCGCAGGCCGACGAGCCGGTCGCGTCGTCCTCACCGGGCGCCTCCGACGCGGGCACGTCGACCGGCGCCCCTTCGCGAGCCGCGAGGATCGCTGCGCCGATCGGGTGGACGGCGGCGCGCGCGCGAGTCCCGGGCGATCCGTCGAGGAGCCCGATGAGCTCCAGGTAGGGCCCGCCGAGCGACAGGAGCGCATTGCGGGTGCCGATCCCCGCGTGGACGCCGCCGCCCGCCGCCGGCAGGCCGAGAACCTTCGCGAGCCCGGCCGCCGCCGCGTCCGGATCGCCGACCGCGAGGAGGATGTGGTCGATCTCGACGATCACGCGACGACCGTCGGGCCGGTGCTGGCGGAGGGGGTGGGATTCGAACCCACGGGGCGCGAGGCCCTGCGGTTTTCAAGACCGCTCCGATAAACCACTCCGGCACCCCTCCGTGGCCGCGGGGGCCCGCGGCCGCACGGACCATCCTATCGGCCCACGGGCCCGAGCGGTCCCCGGCCAGATCAGAGCGGGCGGTCGGTCGAGAGAAGCGCCGACGCCATCCCGATCGCGCCGAGATCGAGGAGCAGCGCCGACACGAGCCACGACGCGGCACGGTAGTCGAGCCGCCGGACGACGAAGAAGAGGGTCGCCGCGATCGCCGCTCCCAGGACCTTCACCGCCATGCTGAACGCGGGACCGGCCGCGATGACCGGCGCGGCCAGGGGATTGCCCTCTGCGGCGACGCCCGGGAAGGCGCCGAGCGCGAGCATCGTCGCCACCCAGTCGCCCATGAAGAAGACGATGCCGATCCCGAGGAGAGCGACGCTCGCGAGCGACTCGACGTGGCGCGCCCGGATGCCCATCGGTCTCCCGTCGTGCTGGAGTCCCGGACGCGGATGAAGGTCGGAGCGAGCCTCCGGGCCGGTTCCGTGCGGTGGGCCCCACGTCTGTGGTCCGCCGCGTCCATTGAGCCGCCGCCGGGCGGTCGGCGCCATCGGCCGTTCGTCATGGCGCGCGGACCCTTCGTCCGGTCGGCCTACGTCGTCTGCAGCAGGGGTCGTCGGATGGCAGCCGTCGGCACGGTGGTCCCGCGGATGCGCTCGGCCGGCAACCGCCGGTCGTCGCCGGTCGGGCGGGTCCTCCGCGTCGGGGCGAGGAGCCGGAGGACGTTCGCGGGATCGTCGTCGGCGATCTGGCGCGCCCAGGCCCGGATGAGGTCCCACTCGCGGTAGTCCCGCGCGAGCCCACCAGCCGTCATGAGCTGCTCGAGCACGCCCTCGGCCGAGGGACGCAAGCGGCCGCCGAACGTCACGCGCCCGCGGATGCCGGTGCGGTCGGCGATCGCCGCGACGCGCGGTGGGAGGTCACGCCGGCGGGTCTCGGGGCGGTCGTCGAGCGGCCCGCTCTCGAAGAGCCACACGACCCGCGCCGCGAGGGCACGTTCGTGCGCTCCGAGGAACGCGACCACGTCGGGATGCCACCGGAGCAGGTACACGGCCGAGCCCACGACCACCACGTCGTACGACGCGACGTCCGCCACGTCGCTTGCGGGCGCAAGGTCCGTCGCGAGCTTCCCATCGCGGAGCACGCCCGCGATCGCCGCCGCGATCTCCGCGGTGGACCCATGGCGGCTGCCGTACGTGACGAGGACCCGGGGCCCCGACATGGCGCCCCCTCATGCGTATCACCCGGTCGCCACGGGACGGGACCCGTCGCGGCGACCGGACCCAAGCATCCGCGCTCGCTCGGCGAGCCGCCAGTGCCGACCGAACCGAAGTGACATCCGGCCCTTGCAGTCCCTCCGTGTCTGTGCTGAGCGCGGAATGGGGCGTCGCGGGAGGTGGCGCCTCAGCGGAGGTCGTGGACCATCCAGACGTTCGCGTCGAGGTAGACGCCCCGGTCGGCCTCGCGGTCGATCGTGATCGGGTTCGTCGCGAGAGGCACCACGTAGCCTCCCGAGTCGGGGAAGGCCATCCCCGTCCATCCCTCCCACTCGGCGACGCTCCCCGCGATCGTCATCGAGCGGGCCGCGCCGCGGACGATCCGCGCCCCGAGGCGCGCGTGGAGCCGGATCCACGGGTCGAAGGGCTCCCCATCGGGTCGGGTCCAGCGCGCGTACCGGTCGATCGGCGCGAGCGGGTAGCGGTGCTTGTGCGTGGGGCGCACGCACGCGATGAGGGCGCGCAAGCCGGCGGCCCGCGCCCGTCCGCGCATCTCGGTCACCATCCGCCCGGCGAGGCGGTCGCCACGCCGCTCGGGCGCCACGACGATCTGGAGCGCGCCGAGCGTGTCCGGCGGGATCCCGGCCGCGTGCTGGTCCACCGTCCGGCGGAACTGGTCGTCCCAGCCGTCGGGCAGCCCGTCGTCGGTGCCGTCCCACGCGAGCGGCGCGCAGTTCGCGGCCGCGAGGATCTCGTCATCCGCGTCGAGGAGCATCAGCTGCCAGCCGGCGAACTCCGCGTGGAGGTGGTGCCAGAGCTCGTCGGCGACCGGGTCCTGGAGCATGAACGTCGGCCAGGCGGACCCGTTGTGCTCGTCGAGAGCATCCTCGAGGTCGGGCCGCTCCGCCAGCGTGACGATCCGCGGGTCGCCCGGCGGGCAGATCATGCCGGCGGGCTGTGTGCGCTCACCCAGCGCGCGACCCAGGGGCGGGTCATGCGCCCGGCGCGACGATCCGACCGATGCCCATGAACGGCCGGAGGACATCGGGCAGCACGACCGACCCGTCGGCCTGCTGGTACGTCTCGAGGATCGCCGCGACCACGCGCGCGAGCGCGAGGCCCGACCCGTTGAGGGTGTGCACCAGCTCCGGCCGGGCGCCCGCCGACGGCCGGTAGCGGATCTGCATCCGGCGCGCCTGGTAGTCGCGGAAGTTCGAGCACGAGCTCACCTCGAGCCAGCGCTCCACGCCGGGCGCCCAGACCTCGAGGTCGTACTTCTTCGCCTGGACGAAGCCCATGTCCCCGGTGGACATGAGGAGGACGCGGTAGGCGAGACCCAGGCGCTGGAGGAGATCCTCCGCACGACCGGTCATCCACTCGAGGGCCGCGGTGGAGTCCTCGGGCTTCTCGAACATCACCATCTCGACCTTATCGAACTGGTGGACGCGGAGGATCCCGCGCGTGTCCTTGCCGGCCGCGCCGGCCTCGCGCCGGAAGCACGGCGTGTAGGCCGCGTACCGGATCGGGAGCTCGTCGACGTCGAGGATCTCGTCGCGGTGCAGGTTCGTGACGGGGACCTCGGCGGTGGGGACCAGGTACAGCTCGTCGCGCGTGACGATGTACATCTGGTCTTCCTTGTCCGGGATCTGTCCCGTGCCGCGCGCCGAGGCCGCGTTGACGACGGCAGGCGGCCAGATCTCGGTGAAGCCGTTCTCGGTCGTGTGCGTCCGCAGGAAGAAGTCGATGAGGGCGCGCTGGAGGGCGGCCCCGGCCCCCCGGTACACCGGGAACCCGGACCCGGTGATCTTCGCGCCGCGCTCCAGGTCGAAGATCCGGAGGCGCTCCGCGACGTCCCAGTGCGGCAGGCGCTCCCAGGCGGCGCCGCCGGGCGTGGCGTCGGTGGTGCCGGCGGCGGCCTCGCCGGTGGCGGGCACCAGCCGCGGGAGCAGCTCGCCCCACGTTCGAACGGTCACGTTGTCGCCGGGGCCGCCGACCGGGACGTCGGGGTCCGCGGGGTTCGGGATCCGGAGCAGGGCTTCCTCGAGCTCCGCGTCGATGCCCGCGATCTCCGCGTCGAGCGTCTCGATCCGCTCGCCGACGCGCGTGGAGGCGAGGCGCAGCTCCGCGACCCCGGCGCCCTGCGGATCGGCCCCCCCCGCGGACCGCTTCGCCGATCCTCTTCGACGCCGCGTTGCGCTCCGCCTTCAGGCTCTCGCTCTCGGACAGGAGGGAGCGGCGGCGCTCGTCGAGCTCGAGCGCCAGGTCCACGAGGGCCGCGTCCTCGCCCTTGTCGAGTGCGCCCTGGCGGATGGCGTCCGGCTCTGCCCTGAGCCGCTGCAGCCCGACGCTCATGACGAAGCTCCCATGGCCGGGGTCGGGCCGGGCAGCTCCGCGACACCGGCCGCGCCTGCGTCACGCAGCCGCGCGAGCACGAAGCGCGCGTCGAGGCCCGCGAGGAGCCACCCGGCGCGTGGCCCGTTCGCGCGGCCGAGGAACGCGGCGTACAAGGCCGCGAACGCGCGACCCGCCGGCAGGTCGCGGTCACGCGCCACGCGGAAGAGCAGCGCCTGCCACTCGTCGCCGGACCCCGGCGGGTCCACCTCGGCGGCAACCGCGAGCGCCGACAGGAAGGACCGCTCGTCCTCGGTGAGATCGCCCACGCGCTCCGGGACCGCGTCGATGTGCACGGCGAGCCGCGCGCTCTCGGGCGCGTACGCGTCGAGCCAGACCCGCGCGGCCCGCAGCCGCTCCGCCAGCACCAGCTCTTCGGACGGCGTGAGCGGACCACCCTTCTCGGCGGCGACGCGTGCGGCCGTGTCCACGCCGGGGATCTGTGCGAGGAGCGCCAGGTGCCCGAACGCCGGCCGGTAGGCCGCGGCCGAGGCAGCGTGGTCGGCGCCCGGGTCGAGCTGCGCCAGCGCGTACAGGCGTTCGGGGAACGGCGGGAGCTCGCCCTTCACCTCGCGGCCGGCCACCGCGGCGGCGATGCGGTCCACCTCGTCGAAGATGCGCGGGATCGCGTCGGTCCCTTCGGGGTCGAACTCGATGGCCTGGTTGGGGCGCGGACGGAGGAAGAGGAATCGCAGCGGCTCGGGCGGCAGGACCTGCGCCATGAGATGGGCGGCGGCACCGCGCCCCTTGGACGTGGACATCTTCCGGCCGCCGATGTTGAGGAACTCGTAGGGGACGTTGAGCGGCGGCTCGCGGTCGAAGACCTCGCGCGCGAGTGCGTCCGAGCGATCGCGCGACCCGCCGGCCGTGGCGAGGTCCTTGCCGCATGGCTCGATCGTGACACCGAGCAGGCTCCACTGCGCCGCCCACTCCAGGTTCCACGGCAGCTTGGCGGCACCGCCGAACGGAGCGACCCGGCCGGACGCGCCGCACCCGCGGGCCCATTCCACGTAGTCGGGGATGCACGCGTACGCCACGGTGTGGCCGTCCCAGTCGCGCGCGATGGTGGTGCCCACCTTGCCGCACGCCGGGCAGATGACATGGACGGGCAGCCAGCCGTCGGGGCGCTCCACGTGGCCCACGCGGAGGAGCACATCGCGGACGACCTGCGCACGGTCCAGCGCGGTCCGGATCAACGGGTCCATCTCGC
Source organism: uncultured Chloroflexota bacterium (assembly GCA_903928275.1). GTDB lineage: Bacteria > Chloroflexota > Limnocylindria > Limnocylindrales > CSP1-4 > CAIYQJ01. The sequence continues at coordinate 6,533 of CAIYQJ010000339.1, read as the reverse complement.
CGGTGGGGTAGATGTCGCTCATCCAGTAGTAGCGGTCCGGATGGATCCCGAGCCCCGCGAACGTCTCGATGAAGATGCCGGCGAAGTGGCGCGCATAGGACGCGTGGCAGTCGCCGGCGGTGTCGGGGACGTGCGCGAGCGGCCGGCCCATCTCCCGCTCCACGGCGTCCGGGGTGAGGAGCGCCTGGGCGTCCATCGGGTCGAGGTCATCGACCCCGTACAGGAGCGTGGTCGCGATCCCGCGGTCACGCAGCGCCCGGACGATCACGTCGAGGACCACCGGGCCGCGCAGGCTCCCGACGTGGACCGTGCCCGACGGCGTCTTCGAATCGTTCACGACCTGCGGACCGTCGACGGATGCGGCGAGATCGTCGGCCCAGAACATGCGCGGGTCCTTTCGGTGCCCGGCGTCGTCCGCCGCCGGGACGGCGGCCGCCGGCGTCAGGTGATGGACCTGACCGTGTACACGGCGTCGCCGGCGGGGGTCCTCACGACGACGTGCTCGCCGACACGCCTGCCCAGGAGGGCGCCGCCGACGGGTGACTCGTTGCTGATGCGGCCTTCGCCCGGCTTCGCCTCCGTGGACCCGACGATCGTGAACCGCGCCACGTCGTCGCCGGTCTCCACCTCGACGGTCGAGCCCATGCTGACGTGCTCGAGCGAGTGCTCCTCGTCGATGAGGACGGCGCTCTTGATCTTGTGCTCCAGCTCGGCGATGCGGCCTTCGACGAAGGCCTGCTCGTTCTTCGCCTCTTCGTACTCGGCGTTCTCCGAGAGATCGCCGTGCTCCTTGGCCTCGCTGATGCGCGCGGCGATCTCGGGGCGCTTCACGGCGATCATCTCGTCGTGCTCCGCGCGCAGCTTCTCGAGACCTTCGCGGGAGACGTACGTGGGCTTGTTGTTCACGGCTCGTTCGAACCTCGCGGTGCGCGTCCGGCTCGGGCGCGGAGGGAGCGTCGGAAGCATCCGACGAACCCCAGGGCGCATCACGCTCGCGCGCCGTGGAGTCCGGGCCGGCGTATGGTAGCCCGCCGACGGGTCCGGGCGCAAAGGCGAGTCGGACGTCGGTCGTTCTCCGGCGGGCCGGTGCTCCGCCCGGAGCCTGCGGCTCCGAGCGGCCCGCCTGCGCCGACCGACGTCCTCGAGTGTCAGAGGGGTCCGGACTCCGGCGACGGCGCTGCCTCGCTACCCGGCGAGCTCGACGATCCGGGCCCTGACGCGGCGCCGCGCCGATACGTCGCGGCAGGCGATGAAGACCGTGTCGTCGCCGCTCACGCTGCCCACGACACCTGGCCAGCGCGCCCGGTCGAGCGCGGCGGCGATCGGGTGAGCGGACCCGGGGAGCGTGCGCACGATCACGAACGTCCCCGACTCCCCGACCTCGACCGGCAGGTCGCGCAGCAGGGATCGGACACGGTCCTCGCCCGTGGGATCCGATTCCGCGAGCCGCGGCGGCAGCGAGTACACGTGCGCGCCGTCCCGCACCACCTTCACGAGCCCGAGCTCGGCGATGTCGCGGCTGATCGTGGCCTGCGTCACCCGGTAGCCGCGCTCGCGCAGCGCCGCGGCGATCTCCTGCTGGGTCCGCACGGCGCGCCCGGCCACGAGGTCGCGGATCATCCCCTGCCGCAGCTGCTTCATGACCTCCATCGGCGGCTCGACTACCGCGCGAGCAGCGCGACGATGACGAGGGCAGCCACGAGGAGGCGGTACGCGACGAAGACCGTGTAGCGGTGCGATCGCACGTAGCGCAGCAGGATCGCGATGGCGGCCATGCCGGCGACGAACGCCGCGAGCGTCCCCGCGGCGATCGGGACGAGCGGCGTGTCGACGTGCACGTCCCCGGCGATCAGCCGGCGCAGCTCGAAGATGCCCGCGCCGGCGATGATCGGGGCCGCCATGAGGAAGCTGAACCGCGCGGCGGCATCTCGCGTGAGGCCGAGGAAGAGCCCCGCGGAGATGCTGATGCCCGAGCGGCTGATGCCGGGGATGAGCGCCGCGGCCTGCGCCACGCCGATCCCGACGCCGCCTGCCATGGACAGGTCCTGCATCTGCTTCCTCCGCTCGCCCCAGCGGTCCGCGAGCCAGAGGATGACGGCACCCGCCACCATCGTGAGTGCAACGACGCCGGGATGCCGGATCTCGCGCTCGACGACGTCATTGAGCAGGTAGCCGGCGATCGCCGCGGGGATGGTCGCGGCGACGATGAGCCACGCGATCCGCCGGTCGGGGTCGCCCCGGAAGGAGCGGTCGCGGATCGTCGCGAACCCGGCCGGCACGAGCCGCAGCCAGTCGCGCCAGAAGTAGACGAGGAGTGCTCCGAGCGTCCCGAGATGGAGCATGACCGTGAACGGGAGCGACGCGAGCAGCGGGTCATTCCAGCCGAGGAGGTACGGGACGACGAGGAGATGCCCGGAGCTGGAGATCGGGAGGAACTCGGTCAGGCCCTGGACGACGCCGATGACGAGCGCCTGGAAGACGAGGGCCATGCGGCCTCCGAGGAAGGCGCGAGCCCGGCCGGACGGACCGGGCCGGGCTCGCGGCGAAGGGTCAGCGGACGAAGAGCGGGGCGAGGACGAGGGCGATCGTGGCGATGAGCTTGACGAGGACGTGGAGCGACGGCCCGGCGGTGTCCTTGAACGGGTCGCCGACGGTGTCACCGACGACGGCGGCCGCATGGGGCTCGGTCTTCTTGCCGAGCACCTTGCCGGTGGCGTCCTTGAGCTGGCCGGACTCGATGAACTTCTTCGCGTTGTCCCAGGCGCCGCCGCTGTTGTTCAGGACGGTCGCGAGCAGGACGCCGGAGATCGTACCGATCATGAGGAAGCCTGCGACGGCCTCGTATCCGAGCAGGAGCCCCACGACGACCGGCGTGCCCACCGCGAGCACGCCCGGCAGGATCATCTGCCGGAGAGCGGCGCTCGTCGTGATGTCCACGACCCGCGCGTAGTCCGGGCGCTGGGTGTAATCCATGATCCCGGGCATCTCGCGGAACTGGCGCCTCACCTCGACGATGATCGCCTGCGCGGTGGTGCCGACCGCCCGGATCGCGAGAGAGCTGAAGAGGTAGACGAGCATCGCCGCGACGAAGGCCGCGATGAAGACGTTCACGTTGCGGAGGTCCACCGATTCCATGAGCGGCCTGCCCTGGACGCGGAGGATGAGGTTCACCTTGTCGATGTACGCCGCGAAGAGGATGAAGGCGGCAAGGGAGGCCGACGCGATCGCGTAGCCCTTCGTCAACGCCTTCGTCGTGTTGCCGACGGCGTCGAGCCGGTCCGTGATCGTGCGGGCGCCCGCGTCGGCTCGGCTGAACTCGGCGATGCCGCCGGCGTTGTCGGTGATGGGCCCAAACGTGTCCATCGCAAGGATGTACGCGGTGGTCATGAGCATGCCCATGGTCGCGACGGCGGTCCCGAAGATCCCGCCGACGTTCACGCCGTCCGCGTTGACGATCCCGGCCCGTGCGCCGAGCCAGTGGCTGACGAAGAGCGCGATGCAGATGGAGATCGCAGTGACGGCGGTCGTCTCGAACCCGACGGCGACGCCCGCGATGATGTTCGTGGCGGGGCCGGTCTTGGACGCCTCGGCGATCTCGCGGACCGGCCTGAATCCGCCTGCCGTGTAGTACTGCGTGATGTAGACGAAGACGACACTCGTCGCGAGGCCCACGAGCCCGGCGAGGAAGAAGTAGACCCAGGTCGGGAAGCCGTCCGGGCCCGTCTGGCTCCCGGTCGACATCATGAGGTTGGTCGTGATCGCGAGGCCCACCACCGACAGGGCCGTGGTGGCCCAGTAGCCGCGGTTGAGGATGTTCATCGGGTTCTCATCCTCGCGGCCGCGGATGAAGAACGCGACGGAGATGATGGTGGCGAAGAGGCCGAACGCACGGACGACCAGGGGGAAGAAGATCCAGGCGGCAGGGTTCGGCCAGCCCGACTTGAGCGCGATCGCGTAGACGCTGACGCCGAGGATCATCGCCCCGATGTTCTCGGCGGCGGTGGATTCGAAGAGGTCGGCACCGCGGCCGGCGCAGTCGCCCACGTTGTCGCCCACGAGGTCCGCGATGACCCCGGCGTTGCGGGGATCGTCCTCCGGGATGCCGGCCTCGACCTTGCCCACGAGATCGGACCCCACGTCGGCGGCCTTCGTATAGATTCCGCCGCCGAGCTGGGCGAACAGGGCGACGAAGCTGGCGCCGAAGCCGAAGCCGACGATGAGGAACGGCGCGACGGCCGGGTGGTCCAGGCCGCCGTAGAGGACGAAGATGCCGTAGACGCCGAGGAGCGAGAGGGCGACAACGAGGAAGCCGCTCACGGCGCCGCCGCGCATGGCGACCTGCACTGCCTCCACGAGGCTGCGCTGCGCTGCGGAGGCGGTCCGGACGTTCGCCTTCACGCTGATGAACATCCCGATGATGCCCGAGGCCATCGAGCACGCGGCACCGACGAGGAAGGCGACACCCGTCCGGATCCCGAGGTCGATCCCGAAGTACTCCGTCTCGGCGAAGTCCTTCGTCTCCACGGTCGCGATGATCGCGCCGAGGACGACGGCGGCGACCAGGGCGAGGATCGCGATCGTCACGTACTGGCGTCTGATGAACGCGACCGCCCCCTCGAAGATCGTGGCGGCGACGTCCTGCATCGCCTGCGGCCCCTGGTCGCGGCGGAGCACATCGCGCGCTAGGAACAGCGCGAAGAGGATCGCGGCGAGACCCGCGGGCAGGATGATGAGCTGGAGCGTGCTGGCGTCCATGCCGGCCGTTCGACCTCCTGGCGACTGCGCGGGCCGCCGCCCACCGGCCAAGCGTGACCGATGTCGGCAGGGTGCCCGGCGAGCAGGCACGGACGGATCCGTGGGCCTGGGCGGGCCGTTCAGAGTGTATCGATGCCCGGAGTGCCGGGTCAAACCGGGCGCGAGGACCTCGACGCGGTCGCGAGAGTGACCACCTATACTGCCGGTCTTGTGAGCAAACGCCCCCTCGGATGCCTGTTCGAGATCGTCGAGACCCTGGTCCTCACCCTCATCATCTTCTTCATCATCCAGACGTTCGTAGCCCAGCCCTACCGGGTCGAGCAGCAATCGATGGAGCGGACCCTCGAGCCCGATCAGTACGTGCTCGTCGACAAGCTGACGCCCCGCTTCGACGACTACAAGCGCGGTGACATCGTCATCTTCGATCCCCCCGCCACGTGGGCCGGCAGCCGGGGGACCCCGTACATCAAGCGGATCATCGGGCTCGCCGGCGACAAGGTGGCCGTCCGCGATGGCCGCGTCTACGTGAACGATGTCGTTCTCGTCGAGCCCTACGTGTACGACGGGCAGCCCACGGTGGCCACCGGCACCGACTCCGAGTGGGTCGTCCCGCCGGGCGACCTGTTCGTCCTGGGTGACCACCGCGAGGACTCCGCGGACTCGCGCGTCTTCGGGCCGATCCCGCGCGAGCACGTGATCGGTCGAGCCTGGCTCCGATACTGGCCGCTCGGGACGTTCGGGGTCCTCCCGACACCCTCATACCCGGGGGTCTCCGGGAAGCCCGGCGCCGGCGCGGCGAGCCCGGCTGCCGCGACCCCGGAGGCCAGCCCCTCCGGACCGTGATCGCCGTCCTCGGCTTCGTGGCGGCGATCGTCGTCGTGGCGAGTGCCGTGATCGCGGTCTCGGCGCGGGACGCACGGATCGGGATCGTGGGGTTCACCCTCGCCTCGGCAGTGGCCTCGGTCGTCGCCGACCCGCTGCCGGCCGCGATCCCCCTGCTCTTCCGGATCGTGGCCGCGCTGTTCGCCGGATTCCTGCTCTGGGTGACGGTGCGCGAGACAGACACGCGCGTCGGGAGCACGTCGCTCGGCTGGCCCGTGGAGGGGCTCGCGGCGGCCACCGCGTTCGCGATCGGCCTGGCACCCAACCTGCTGCAGACAGGGCAGGCCGGCCCGGACACCGCATTCGCCTCGGGCCTCGCGCTCATCGTCCTCGCCGTCGTCCCGGTCATGTTCGCGCGTGACGCGTTCCGACTGGGGATGGGGCTGCTCCTCCTGCTCGACGGCGCCGCACTGGTCCGCGTCGGCATCGCGGGGACGCCCGCCCCGCTCGAGCAGCTGACGCTCGGGATCCTCGCGATCGGGGTCGCCGGCGCCACCGCCGTGGTCGCGTTCAACGCGTTCGCGGTCTCGGGGACCCTCGACCTGGCGCCCGGCGCCGACGACGAGCCGTGAGCCGGCGGGCCGCGCGGAGGTGAGCGTCCTCCTGTTCCTCGCGGTCACGTTCGGCGCGGGCACGGCGGCGCTCCTCACGCGGCGGCGGCCCTCCGTGTCCATCCCGATCGGCATCGCGGGACTCGCGGCCGCTACCCTGGCGGCGTTCATGCTCAGCTCCGGCGACCGGCTCCAGGTCGGCGAGACCGCCCTCGTGGTCAGCGGCTTCCAGCGCCTCTTCCTCCTGTTCGCCAGTGTCGCGGGCCTGTCCGTCTCGGCGATCGCACTCACGGGTGCCTGGCAGCGGAACCTGCCGAGCGCCATGCTGCTGGGCCTGGGCACGCT
>CAIYQJ010000338.1 GCA_903928275.1 uncultured Chloroflexota bacterium | reverse complement strand
CGTTGACGAGCGCCCTGGCGATCGCGACACGCTGTTGCTGGCCGCCGGAGAGCTCCGAGGGCAGGTTGTCGACCTTGTCGCCGAGCCCCACGAGCTCCAGGCGCTCGCGGGCGCGCACCTTGCGCTCGCCGACACTCCCGCGCCTGAGGAAGTCCATGGGCAGCATCACGTTCTCGAGCGCGGTCAGTGTCGGGAAGAGCTGGAAGAACTGGAAGACGATGCCGACGTTGGCACCCCGCCAGGCGGCGAGCTTGTCTTCCTTCATCTGGTCGATGCGATCCCCGGCGATCGTGACGCTGCCACCAGAGGGCCGGTCGATGCCGGTGATCATGTTGAGCATCGTCGACTTGCCCGAACCCGATGGCCCCACGATGGCGACGAGCTGGCCTTCTTCGATGTCGAGATCGACGCCCTTGAGCGCCTCGAACTCGAGCTTGCCCGTCCTGTACGTCTTCTTGAGATCGCGAAGCTGGATGAGCGACATGCGATGGCCCCTTCCACTCCCGTCCCGCTGTCAGCCGGCACCCGTGTGTGCGGGTCGGACTCGCCGGTGGCTCGGCACGGTCCCAGCGACCGGGGCGTGGACCGCGTGTCGGAGCCCCCGTTCGGACCAGACGCCCTGCGGCCCGTGCCCACCGCGACCCATCCGGACCCAGGCGCCCAGGACGATCGCGACACCGAGGAAGATGACGAGGACCGGCGAGATCTTGTCCCAGTCGAGCTCGGGCAGGTTCAGGCCGAACGTGTTCACCAGCAGGTAGTACGCACCCACGCCCAGGACGATGAGACCGAGGACGACCGCGCCACGGTCCGGGCCGCGAAGACGACTCATCCCTCACTCTCCCGTCGCGAGCGTCGTCCATCCAGGAACGGCGCGTCCGCGGGTCCGTCTCGTCAGTGGCTCGGCGCGGTCCCCGCGGCCGGGGCGTGGGCCGCGCGTCGATGCCTCCCGCTCGCGACCCACGGTGCCTGCGGGCTGAGAGGAGGCGCCAGTGCCGGAGGTCGTCGTGACCGGATGACCGTCGTCACGCCGTCCGTCGAACCGGACCACGTCCGGCAGGCGTCATGGGCGCGGCGGACGGTGCCCGTCGTCACTCTGCCTCCGCCGCCCGTGCCGACGTCGTTCGTCCGCCGGGGCCCGTCGATCGACACGGGCGCGGATCCCCCGTTCGCGCGACGAGTCCCGAAGGGATCGTCCCTCGACCCGTGGCAGGGCACATGCGCGTTCGGCGCCGGGGGACCTGATGGTCGGCTGACGCGCGCACGTCACATGTCGGGCGCGTCACAGCCCCCATCCACCGCCGGCTCCCCCGTCCGGACGACCGGGGCCCACGGCGACGACGGCGTCGGGGGTTCGGCCTCTAGTCCGAGCCGACCCGCAGCTCGACGTCGCGGGCGCGCTCGAGGCCGTCGAGGATCAGGTCCAGCCCGAAGGCGAACTCGACGTCCGGGTCGTGGGTCGCCTCAGCGATGATCCGGGCCGAATGCGGGTATTCGCCCTGCAGCAGGGCCGTCTCGATCGCCACTGGGAACCGCCGCGCCTCGGGGTCGAAGATGTCGCGGCTGAAGCCGAGGATCCGGCTGCCGAGCACGTGGACGGTCGTGTGCGCCAGCTGTGACGACAGGCCGCCGCCGAGGAGGTGGCCGGCGATGTCCTCCAGGTACCGCATGAGGGTGACGCTGACCCCCACCTGGCGGGCGAAGAGCTCCTCGGCCCATGGATGGCGGAGGAGGATCGCCCGGGCGCTCAGGGCCTGCATGCGGATCGCCGCCTTCCACTCGGTGCCGGCGGGCGCCGCCTCGATCTCCGCGATGAGCGTGTCCGCTACGCCATCGAGCAGGGCGGCCTTGCCCGGCACGTGGTTGTAGAGCGACATCGCCTCCACGCCCAGCGCCTGCCCCACCCGCCGCATCGTCACGGCGTCCAGGCCGTCGGCGTCTGCGACGCAGATGGCCGCGCGGAGGATGCTCTCGCGGCTCAGCGCCTCGCGTCCCGTCCCCCGTGCCTTCGACGTTCTTGCCACGCGCTCTCCCGTGCCGGATTGACAACCCGCTCCTGAGAGCATAACTTACAAGGTAAACATACGTTGTATGTCTCCGTCGCGAGGATGGTGTCGAGATGACCAGGACGGGGCGGGTCCTGCCGCGAGCGAACGCCGCCGACGTGGAGAATCCCCGCATGAGCTCGATGACCCACTTCCGCGACCCGTGGATCAGCCCCCGCATCAGGATCTCCGCCCTCTGGGCGTCGGTGCCGTTCGTCTTCGTGTACGTCGACCCGTTCGGCCTTCACCGCGCCGACGTGCGCGGGGACATCGAGTGCGGTCGGATCGCTGGCACCTCGATCGGCCGGGCCTCCCTGCTGGGCGTCACCGCGGACGTCGCGCTGACCAGGCTGATGGTGTTCCCCAGCCTGATCCTGCCAGTGCGGGACCAGCGCATCGCCGACACCGTGCTCGCCGCCGTCTACGCCCTCACGATCGCGGGCGGCGCCTTCGGCGAGTGGAACCCCTACTTCGTCCTCGGCAGCGCCGTCGAGGTCGCGTCGCCGGCCGGCATCGTCCGCGACGCGTGGGCGTGGCCGAAGCCGACCGACGACGCCGCGACGCAGGACCACGGCTTCGGGACGGCCACATGGCCAGCCGCCGGAGTCGCGCCGACGGGAGGAGCCAGAGACCGATGAAGGCGATCGTCTGCACCGAGTACGGACCGCCGGAGGTCCTTCATCTCCGGGACGAGCGGAAGCCGGTTCCGAAGGACGACGAGGTGCTGGTCCGGATCCGCGCCACGACGGTGAGCGCGGCCGACTGCGAGCTGCGGCGGTTCGACTTCGCCCCCTGGATGTGGGTGCCGATGCGGCTGGCGTTCGGCATCTTCAGGCCGCGACGCCGCGTGCTCGGGCAGGAGCTCGCAGGTGACGTCGAGTCGGTGGGAAGGAAGGTCACCTCGGTCAGGAAGGGCGACCGGGTCTTCGCGGCGACCGGCATCCCCCTGGGAGCCTACGCGGAGTACATCTGCCTGCGCGAGGACCCCCAGACCGGGGCGATCGCGACGATGCCGACGAACCTGGACTACGCGGAGGCTGCGGCCGTTCCCTACGGGGGAGGCGAGGCACTGATGTTCCTGCGGAAGGCGGACGTCCGGAGCGGACAGAGGGTCCTGGTCAACGGAGCCGGAGGGAGCTTTGGAACGTTCGCGGTCCAGCTCGCCAAGGTCCTCGGGGCGCACGTGACCGCGGTGGACAGTGCGCCGAAACTGGAGATGCTGCGCGCGATCGGTGCGGACCGCGTGATCGACTACGCCGTGGAGGACGTCACCGCCGGCCCCGAGACCTGGGACGTCATTTTCGACGTGGTCCGCGGCACGCCGTCCGCCCGCATGGTGCGGCGGCTGAACGAGAACGGCTGGCTGCTCATGGCCAACCCGGGCTTCCTGCAGATCGTCGGCGCCAGGTGGGCTGCGCGAGGGAACGGGAGGCGGGTGTCGTTCGCAGGATCGAGCGGAACGGCGGACGACCTCGCCTACCTGCGAGGTCTCGTCGAGGCGGGACGGCTGCGTCCGGTCATCGACCGGCGCTTCCCGCTCGAGCAGATCGTCGAGGCGCACAGGTACGCCGAGACCGGCCAGAAGCGGGGGAACATCGTCGTCGTCATCGGGTAGTCGCGGCCGTGATCGCAGCCGCCCCGCAGGCGGGACAGCCGGACCGCGCCAGACAGGCCGCCGGAACCGGTGCACGTCGGGCCGGGCAGGCCCGAAGGAAGCAGGAGAACGCCATGAAGGCAGTCGTCCAGGTCGGCTATGGCTCGGCGGACGTGCTCGAATCCGGGGAGATCGGCAGGCCGGTCGCCGGTGACGACGACGTGCTGGTGCGCGTCCATGCGGCATCGCTTGCCGCGGGCGACTACTTCGGCATGAGGGGCAAGCCGTTCCCGATCCGGATGGTGATCGGCTTCCCCAAGCCGAAGAAGGACTACGTCGTGGGGGCCGATCTGGCCGGGGTCGTCGCGGCCGTCGGCAGGAACGTCACGCGCTTCAAGCCCGGGGACGAGGTGTTCGGCGAGTGCAGCCGTGCGTGCGCCGACTACGCCTGTGCCCGGGAAGACCGGCTCGTGCGCAAGCCGCACGACCTGACGTTCGAGCAGGCCGCCGCCGTGCCGACGTCGGCCCTGACCGCTCTGCAGGCGCTTCGCGATCACGGCAAGGTGCAGCCATGGCAGAAGGTCCTGATCAACGGTGCATCGGGTGGCGTGGGGACCTTCGCCGTGCAGATCGCCAAGGCCCTCGGGGCGGACGTTACCGGCGTCTGCAGCACGGCGAACGTGGACATGGTCCGATCGATCGGAGCGGACCATGTCATCGACTACACGAAGGAGGACTTCACGCGGGGCGCGGCGCGCTACGACCTGATCCTCGACAACGTGGCGAGTCACTCGTTCGCGGCATACAGGCGCGTCCTCGCGCCCGGGGGAAGGCTGCTACCCAGCAGTGGGCACGCCGGCATGGGCTACGTCGTCAAGGCGTTCCTGCTGTCGCTGTTCGTGCGCCAGCAGGGGCGACCGTTCATCTCGGCGCCGAACCAGGCCGACCTGATCACGCTGAAGGAGATGGTCGAGGCCGGGCGGGTCACGCCGGTCATCGACCGGAGGTATCCGCTGAGCGAGACCGTCGAGGCCTTCCGGTACCTGGACCAGGGTCACGCTCGAGGCAAGGTCGTCATCGTCGTGGCCGATGGTGCGTGAGAGCAGCCCTGAGCGCAGGACGGGAACTGAAGAGGGACACGGGTCGCGAACTCGCGACATTCAGCTTGGAGGGCCGGGGGACGGGCGGTAGGTGCCGGTTCAACCTCCGGGGGGATCTCGGACGGCATCCGTCCGCCCGTCAGCGCGAGGACTCCGCGAGGCGCGGCCCCGTCGAGCTCGAGCCCGAGGAGCTCGATCGCAGTTCCGTGCTGTGTGCGTCGGAGGTCGGCGCCGGGGTTCCAGCGGGCGGCCAGCCCATCGAGACGGCGGTCGTAGCGCCGCTCTGGTCGCGCGTGCCGTCGTCGGCGCGCTGCGGAGTCCCGGCGCCCTCCGTCACCGGCTGATCGCCTTCGCCGCGCGGGCGAGGACCTCCGGATGGTGCATCGGCTCGAACATGGGCATGACCTCCCGGCCCGTGTCGAACAGCCCGAACACCGCCATCTGTGCGGTCCGCACCGAGTACTCCACCGTGAAGACGCAGTCCTCGGGTGCCTCGGCGAACTGGCCGAGGAAGGCGAAGTTGGTGGCGCCCGCCGGCAGGACCTCGGGCCTGTCACCCATCTCCCGGGGCATGAACAGGCTGTCCACGTATGGCATCGCCACCGGGATGCAATTCACCTTCCCCGCGTCCATGACCGGCCTCATCAGGTCCTGGATCCTCAGGTGGTACCAGAGCTCCTCGAGCATCTCCCGGCCGGTGCACTCCGCCATCGTCTTGCCGACGAAGTTCCCGACCCTGTCCGGGTACAACCCGTAGCCCCAGAAGATCTTCACGTCGTCCGCCTGGTTCGGGAAGTGCGGTTGCCGGGCGATGACGAAGGACATGAGCCAGTTCGAATCGACCATGGTCACGAGCCCGCCGGTGCCATCGACGTTCCCCGAGAAGCGCTCCATGTAGTCGTGGAACGTGGTGTCCTTGAGCGTGGCCGTGAACGAGTACCACTTCTGCAGGTCGATGTCGTCGCAGAACGGGCCTGGATGCCCGAACGTGGGATCCTTCTCCTCGAGCTTCTTCCACAATCGCCACGAGCCGGACTCGGCGAGGCCCTTGAGCGCGGCCGGCCTGTCCCAGGCGCCGTCGTCGGTGCTCTCGGTGAGCGAGCCGTTCGTGATGAACACGTAGTCGTTCTCGCCGAGCGCGATCTGCTCGCCGCTCTCGAGGTGGATGACGGTGGCCGTCTTCGTGCCGGCCGCCAGGGCGAAGTCGATGTCGACGACCTCCATGCCCAGGTCGACGTGCACGCCCCGCTCGATGAGGTAGTTCGTCATCGGCAGCGCGACGGAGTGGTACTGGTTGTACTTGGTACGCATCACGCCGCCGAGACGGTTGAGGCCGTCCACGAGGTGGATGAACCGTCGCATGTAGCGACGCATCTCGGCCAGACTGCTCCACCGCTGGAACGCGAACATGCTCGTCCAGATGTGCCAGTAGTTGGTCTCGAAGAAGGGCTCGTCGAACCAGTCCTCGATCCTGCGGCGGCCGAGCGAGTGCTCCGACGCGAACGTCAGCTTGAGCAGATCCATCTGCTGCCTGAGGCTGAGCCCGTACGAGGAGACGTCGAGCTTCTTCCCCTCCCTCAGGAGCCGCGCCTGGGCGTTGGAGACGTACTTCTCGTTGAAGGCGAACGACTCGTCCCGCACCGAGACCGCGGCGTCGTCGTACGACGGGATGTGGGAGAGCAGCTCCCAGTAGCACTCGTAGTGGGCCTCGTGCATCCGACCGCCGCGCACGACAAGACCCGTCTCCTCGTCGCCGGAGCCGTCGAGCGCGCCGCCGACGATCGGGGCCTTCTCCAGGATGTGGATGTTGTCGCCGGGGACGCCTGCGTCCTTCGTGAGGTAGACGGCGCTCGCGAGGGCGGCGATCCCGCTGCCGACGAGATAGACGTGCGCCTTCGTCGGATCGGAGCTCTTCCGTGTCTTCACGGTGGGGCTCATGCGTGCTCCCTTCGCTTGCTGGTCATCCTCGCCCGGCAATCGACCTCAAGCTCCCGAGGCTCCCTGTCAGCCGCGCTTCGACATTAGGGCCGCGGCCGGCCCGGGCACACTGGCCTGAGGTAACGCCGGGCAACGGCCGGATGGCGGCGGCGGGCTACGGATTCCGACGCATCGGTCGCCACCGACATCTCCGCTGCCCACGCCGGAAGGCACCGACACCGACCGCGTACGCGAACCGCTGGCCGGATCCCGGACCGCGACCTGCGGCTGGGCCCCGAAGGCCATCCCCAGTCTCCCGCCGATCGGCTGCGATGTGGGCTGGATATCGCTGCACCCGAATCTCGCCTGGACGAGAGGATGTCCGGCGAGACCGACGGCCCGTGGAGCGGGGTGCGGGGCGGCTTCCACGCTCACGACGACACTCAGCCCTCAGACGAGGGGAAGGGCTGTGGAGCGGGAGACGGGTCTCGAACCCGCGACATTCAGCTTGGAAGGCCGGCGGACGGGCGGGCGATAAGTGCCGGTTCAACCTCCGCGGGATCTCGGACGGCGTCAAGGTAGCAGAGACGACTCGGCTCCGCGTGGCCCCGTTGCATGGTTGGGAGGACGCGGCAGGCAGCTCGTCGCCACCGGCGCAAGAAGCGCCTGTAAGGATCCGCGCGGTCGCACGTCCCTTCGACATCAGCCGCCGCAGGACGCGGCGACGGGAGTCGGAGGGTTCGACCGATGGCGATGATCCGGTGGTCTCGTGGATCCGGACAGACGTCGTTCCGCACGGGCGTCACGGCGGCGATGCGCGTCCCTGCCCTCGTGCGCGAGGACCTCTTGCCGGACGCGCGCGCTCGCTGGCTCGCCGTCGTGCGCCAGGTCGCAGGTCAGCTGGGCGTCTGCGGCACGGGAGCCTGGGTCGGAGCCGGTCCCTTCGCCGGCGTCGTGTACGCGTAGGAGCGGTCGATGACCGTGGCAGGCGGTGACCCGGTGCCGGCGGCGCCGGAGGATCAAGAAGGGGACGTCCCCGCAGGCGGCGGCGACGTCGCGGAGGTGAGGAATGGTGCACAGGTTCGCAAGGTCGGCGATCCCGGCCTGGCCCGGCGGAGAAGGGCTCCGTCCGGGCAGTGCCGCAGGCACGAGGACCGAACCATGGCCACCACCCGCGCTGAGCGCCGCGCCCGTCGCGCGCGCATCGTTTCTCGTCGAGCCCGCTGGACGCGCATGCTCGGGATCGATCAGACCCAGGCCGGCCGCATGGCGAAGCACAACGCCGCCGTCTGCTGCGCGATGTGCCAGCGGGACGGTCCGCGCACCCTCATCACGCGCCCCTGGACGGGCGATCTCGACATGGACGGCTACCCGGACATCGTCGCTCCCCGCTGGGCCTCGTTCGGCTCGTCCGCGCTGTAGGAGGATGCTGTGGCTCACACGTGCGCCGGCCGGTCTGCGGAGCCCGACGTAGAGCCGCCGGGTACCACCGACTCCTCTCCCGGGGACGAATGCGCCGGGGCCGTCGTGCCGATGTGGGGCGACTCTTGCGGTGAACGGCACGCCCATGCCGTGCCCCGCTGCGTCGGCTCCCGGCCGGCCGCGGCTCGGGATCATGCCGGGGGCCACCGGACAGCACCCGCAGGGGGCATCTCATGAGATCCGTCACGCCGTCGGAGCTGTTCGAGGTCCTGCTCTCGGTCGCCCCGGTCCGGCCGGTCTATATCTGGGGGCCGCCGGGGGTCGGGAAGACGGCGATCGT
>CAIYQJ010000337.1 GCA_903928275.1 uncultured Chloroflexota bacterium | reverse complement strand
GTCGTCGGACGTGCCCGTGGCCGCCGCCGTCGCGTCACCGCTGCCCGCGGCGCCGGCCGGCGCGTCGGCGACAACACCCGCCGCTCCCGGATCCGCCGCGCCCGGGTCACCGGCGCCCACGTCCGGCGGCCTCTCCGATCTCGCGCGTTCGCCCGCCGCGCTCCTCGTGCTCGTGCTCGGCGGCTTCGCGATCGGCGGCGCCATCGCGTGGCGGCTGCGGCGGCGGCCGTCGACGGCCGGGGGGAGATAGGAGCCGCGCGGACGCGAGGCCGCGCGGACGCGACGCCCCGCGGAGGCGTGCCGCGCCCGGGTGACCGTCGCGACCCGTTCCGCGCGCCGCCCGGTAGACTTCACGGCTCCACATGACGACCAGCCAGCGCGACTTCTACGCCATCCTCGGCGTCGAGCGCACCGCGACCGATGCCGAGGTCAAGCGCGCGTTCCGCAAGCTCGCCCAGCAGTGGCACCCGGACGTCAGCGCCGACCCGGCCGCCGACACGCGCTTCAAGGAGATCAACGAGGCGTACCAGGTCCTCTCTGACCCGGAGCGTCGGCGCGCGTACGACACCTACGGCGAGGCGGGCCTCGGTGGCGGGGCGGGCGGCCCGAGCGGTCCGGGCTTCTCGGGCGGCTTCCAGGGCTTCGGCGACTTCGGGGACCTGTTCGACGCGTTCTTCGGCGGCCAGTCGGGCGCGGGGGTCAGGCGCGGCCGGCCCGCCGCCGGGTCGGACCTCCGGTACGACCTGCGGATCACGTTCGCGGAGGCGATGAAGGGCACCGAGAAGGAGCTCGAGTTCCCCGTCCTCGATCGGTGCGAGGCGTGCGGCGGGGCGGGCGCGAAGAAGGGCTCCGCCCCGGTCACGTGCCCGGCGTGCAACGGACGCGGCGAGGTGCGCACCGTCCGCGACACGATGCTCGGCCAGATGATCAACGTGGCTCCGTGCCCGCGCTGCCGCGGCGAGGGCAGGGTCGTGGACGACCCCTGCGAGACCTGCCGCGGCGAGGGCCGGGCGCAGCGCACGAAGCGCCTCCGGGTGAGCGTCCCGGCCGGCATCGACGACGGGCACCAGATCCGCCTCTCGGGCGAGGGCGAGGTCGGGCGGCGCGGCGGCCCGGCGGGAAGCCTGTACGTCGCGGTGAGCGTGGCGCCCCACCCGGCGCTCAAGCGCGAGGGGACCGAGCTCTACTACGACCTCGACCTCTCGATCGCCCAGGCGGCGCTCGGGACGCGGGTGTCCGTGCCGGTCGTCGACGGCGAGGAGGAGATCGAGGTCAAGGCCGGCACGCAGCCGGGAGCAGAGATCCGCCTGCGCGGCAAGGGAGCGCCGCACCTCCGGCGGCCGGGAGCACGCGGCGACCTCCACGTGCTCGTCGACGTCCGCGTGCCCACGAAGCTGTCGGCGCGGCAGCGGGCGCTGCTCGAGGAGTTCGCCGCGGAGTCCGGCGAGCACGTCGGGAAGGGCGGGCCCGGCGGGGGCGGGATCATCGATCGGCTCAAGGATGCCCTCGGATAGCCCCGGGACCGAGGACGGACCGGGGGCGGGCGATCGGGCAGGCCCGACTCCGGCGACCGACCCGTTCGCGGCGATCCCGGACGGCACGTCGGCCGACGCGGCCTGGCTCGAGCTCTCGGTCGTCGCCGACCCGGAGGCGGTCGAGGTCGTGAGCGAGATCCTGTCGCGCGTGGCCCCCGGCGGCACGAGCGTGGAGCCCGCCTTCGAGCTCGTGGACGAGGGGCTCGGCGCCCGCGTGGACATCTCCCGACCGGCCACGGTCCGGGCGGCCATCCCGGCCGCGGATCGCACCGCCGCCCGTGCCGCGGTTCGGCAGGTCCGCGAGGACCTCGGCCATCTCCAGGCGTTCGGCCTGCGTCCCATCGGCGACCTCGACGTGCGCGTCGTCTTCGAGTCGGACTGGGCCGAAGCGTGGAAGCGCCACATCGGCGTCATGCGGATCGGCCGGCGGATCGTCATCCGGCCGAGCTGGCGCCGCCATCGCGGGGCCCCGGACGACGTGGTCGTCGCGCTCGACCCCGGGATGGCGTTCGGGACCGGCCTCCATCCCACGACGCGCCTGTGCGTCGCGGGGATCGAGCAGTGGGCGGACGAGGGCCTCCTCGCGAGCGGGTCCGCGCGCGACGGCTCCGCCCGAGTCCTCGACGTGGGCTGTGGCTCCGGGATCCTCGCGATCGTCGCCGCGCGCCTCGGCGCGGGGGAGGTCACCGGCGTGGACACGGACCCGATCGCGGTCGAGGCGACCGCGGCGAACGCTCGCAGGAACCGCGTCGCGCGGCGCGTCCGGGCGCGCGCGGGCAGCGTTCCGACCGCAGACGGTCCGTACGACCTCGTCGTCGCGAACCTCATCGCCTCCGTGCTCGTCGCGCTCGCGGACCTCCTCGCGGCCGAGACCCGTCCCGGCGGGCGCGTCCTGGCGTCGGGGATCTTCGTCGACCGCGAGCCGGAGGTCGCAGCCGCGTTCGCGGACGCGGGACTCGAGGTGGCGCGACGCTCGGCCGAGGGGGACTGGGTGGCGCTCGACGCCGTCCGCGCCCCGGTGCGTTGACGGCCGCCGGCGTGGGCCGTGCCGTCACCCCGGCGACCGTCCGCTGCGCCGGGTGCCCCGATGCGGCACGATGCGTCCACCCGGGAAGCCGCATCCCACCGAGGCTCCGATGACCGACTCGTGCCTGTTCTGCCGGATCGTCGCCGGCGAGATCCCGTCCACGAAGGTCCACGAGGATGACCTGGTGCTCGCGATCCGCGACATCGCGCCGGTGGCGCCGACCCACGTGCTCGTCATGCCCCGCGCCCATGTCGCGTCGCTCGCGGACATGACGGACGCGGAGGCCGTCCTCGCGGGCCGCCTCTTCGCCGTCGCGGCCGAGCTGGCGCGGTCGGAGGGGATCGAGGACGCGGGCTACCGCGTGGTCGCGAACCACGGTCGCGC
>CAIYQJ010000336.1 GCA_903928275.1 uncultured Chloroflexota bacterium | reverse complement strand
ACCTGAAGCCACCGGGGTGATTCCCCGGGGCCCACGATGACGGTGTCAAGCCAGCCATCGGAGCCCCGAGGGACACCCATTGTGACGTCAGCGAGGGAGCAGTTGGACATCCTGTCCGCGTACCGCGAGCTCGGGTCGTATCGGGCCGCGGCCGGCCTCTGCGGGACGACCCCCAAGACCGTCCGGCGGATCGTGGAGCGCCGCGGCCGGCCACCGCTCGAGCGCCCACCCCGTCCGAAGACGACCGATCCACTCGCCGCCCTGCTCGCGGAGCGCGTCCGGGCGACCGACGGCCGGATCAGCGCCAAGCGCCTCCTGCCCGCCTGCCGTGCTGTCGGGTACACCGGGTCCGCGCGTCACCTCCGGCGGGCCGTCGCGGTCACCAATGCCGACTGGCGCCGCGACCGGCGGGCGTACCGGCCCTGGCAGGCGGTCCCGGGCGAGCACCTCGCGATCGACTGGGGCAGCGAGGGCTCGCTCCACGTCTTCTGCGCGGTCCTGGTCTGGAGCAGGTTCCGCTTCGTCCGGTTCGCGGCCGACGAGACCCAGGCGACGACCCTCGCCCTGCTCGCCGAGTGCTTCGAGACCCTCGGCGGCGTCCCCGCCGTCGTCCTCGCCGACCGGATGGGCTGCCTCAAGGGCGGCGTCGTCGCGAACGTCGTCGTGCCGGCTCCGGGGTATCACGCCTTCGCGGTCGGGTACGGCTTCCGCCCGGACTTCTGCGAGGCCGCGGATCCCGAGAGCAAGGGCGTCGTCGAGCATCTCGTCGGGTACGCGAAGGCCGACCTCCTGGTCCCGGGGGCGCCGTTCGCCGACCTTGCGGCCGCGAACACCGCGGCGGTCGCCTGGTGTGCCGAGGTCAACGGGCGGGTCCACTCCGAGACGTCGGCCATCCCCGACGTCCGCCTCGCCGTCGAGCGGACGCTCCTGCGAGCGCTGCCGTCGCTCCGGCCCGCACCCGCGCCGACGGCGGTCCGGACGGTCGATCGCCTGCGGACCGTCCGCTTCGGCTCGGCGCGGTACAGCGTGCCGGGCGCCTTCATCGGCAGGCGCGTGGACCTCGTCGTCGCAGGAGGCGAGCTGCTCGTGCGCGCCTCGGGCGCGGAGATCGCGCGGCACCGGATCGTCGGCCCGGGTGAGATGAGCCTGATCGACGCCCATTACGGCCGGGCGGCGACGGCACCGGTCCGGGCGATCCGGCCCCGGACGCCGGCCGAGATCGCCTTCCTCGACCTGGGGCCGGTCGCGGCGGCGTTCCTCCGGGCGGCTGCCGCCGCGGGCACGAGCCGTCTCGCGACCGAGCTCGCCGCCATCGCCGACCTCGAGCGCAGCCATGGCCGGGAGCCACTCCTCGCGGCGCTGGAGCGGGCGCTCGCGTACCGTCGGTTCCGGGCGGCAGACATCCGCTCGATCCTCGCCGCGGGAGCCGGAGTCCCCCGGGGCCGGGAGCCCGGGGAGCAGCTCGCGATCGTCCTGCCGGCGGTCCCGGTCCGGTCCCTCGCGGCATATGCCCGGGAGCCCGCGTCGTGAGCGCGCCGGTCCCGGCACCGCTCGCCCCCGATCTCGAGGCGGCCCTCCGGCGCCTCGGGCTCTCCGCGATCCGGCGGATGGCGCCCGAGGTCCTCGTCAGCGCGAAGGTCCAGCGCTGGGCGCCCGACGAGCTCCTGCGGACCCTCCTCGAGGCCGAGCTCGCGTCGCGCGACGCCTCGAACGCCCGGGCTCGTCTCCTGGGGGCCGGGTTCCCCGTGCGCAAGACCATCGAGGAGTTCGCGGTCGCGGAGAGCTCGATCCCGCGGGCCACCTTCGACTACCTCGCCTCGCTCGAGTGGATCCGGGCGAAGGAGAACCTCGTCCTCGTCGGACCCGCGGGGACGGGGAAGAGTCACACCCTGATCGCCCTCGGGCACGCAGCGGT
>CAIYQJ010000335.1 GCA_903928275.1 uncultured Chloroflexota bacterium | reverse complement strand
CGTCGCCAGGGCCGGAGACGTGGTGGCGGCTGCCGGCAGCGTGACCGTCGGCTCGAACCAGTCCGAAGTACTGCCGAAAGCGGCCTTCAAGGCGATGATGGCCTACTGCGCCACGCAGACCGGCGTCACGCCGACCGTCCGGACATACGACCACGCGAAGTTCCAGGACAGCATCACGGCGTACCTGCGGGGCACGCCGGCCGACGTCTTCACGTGGTTCGGCGGCGAGAAGATGCGCTCGCTCGTCCGCCAGCACCTGGTGCGGCCGATCTCCGACGTGTGGGCCGGGATCACCGGCGAGTACTCGGCGGCGATGAAGGCCGCCTCCACGGCTTCCGACGGGAAGCAGTACCTCGTGCCGACGTCCACGTACCCGTGGGTCTTCCTCTACCGGAAGAGCCTCTTCGCCGCGAAGGGCTACGCCGTCCCCACGACGTTCGACGAGCTCATCGCGCTCGCGAAGCGGATGCGGGCCGACGGCCTCGTCCCCATGGCGTCCGCAGACCTCGACGGCTGGCCGGCGATGGGCACCTTCGACATCCTCGACATGCGCATCAACGGCTTCCGGTTCCACATGGATCTCATGGCCGGCAGGGCGAAGTGGACCGACCCGCGCGTGAAGGCGGTCTTCGTGGAGTGGAAGAAGCTCCTGCCGTACACGCAGCCGGGCGCGCTCGGCCGGACCTGGCAGCAGGGCATGCAGGCGCTGGTCGACGAGTCGGCCGGGACGTACTTCATGGGCACGTTCGCGGCCGACCAGGCCACGGACCCGGCCGTCTTCAACGACCTCGGCATGTTCGCGTTCCCGACCCTCGGGACGGCGTACGACGCCGAGATGGCCGTCGACGCGCCCATCGACGGGCTCATGCTGAGCAGGAGCCCGAAGAACCTCGCCGGCGCGAAGGCGATCCTCGCCTGCGCGTCCACGGGTGCCGCCCAGCTCGAGCTCCTCGCGTCGCAGCCCACCGCCGTCGCGGCGAACCGCACCGCGGACACCAGCGGCTACTGGGACTACCAGGAGCAGATGGCCGCGATCCTGGCCGGGTCGAAGAAGGTCGCGCAGTTCCTCGACCGCGACACCCGCCCGGACTTCGCGGGACCGGCCGGCATGCAGCTGTTCCTGAGGAGCTTCCTCGCGAACCCGAACCAGGACCTGGGCGCGCTGCAGCGAAGGATCCAGGCGTTCTACGCGGCGCTCCCGCCCCAGTAGGGACCGGAGGCACGCCGAGCCAGGTTCCTGCTCCGGGCATCGCCGCCGCCCCGGCGAAGCTGCCGCGGCCGTGGCGTTGCGCGGTACCGTCGTGGGGTCACGCGGCCCACCGGGCGGCAGCGGGAAGCGGAGATAGGCGGACTGGCGGTGTCGGAGCAGGAGCTGGGACGACCAGGTTCGCGGTCGCGCGCCTCGACCATCGTCGCGGTGGGGCTTGCGGCCGTCCTCGTCGCCGTGGCGGTCGTCGCAGCGCTCGCGGTCTCGGGACGGATCGCGCTTCCCGGCCACTGCGCCCCACAGGGCGCCGCCGGGTGCACGCGGGTGCTCTTCATCGGGAACAGCTACACGTACGTCAACGACCTGCCGGGCACGTTCGCCGAGGTCGCCCGGTCGGGTGGCCGGGACGTCGAGGTCGGGATGTCGGCAGTGGGTGGCGCGACGCTCGCGGACCACGTGGCCTCGGCCGATACGCGGGCAGCCCTCGGGGCCCAGCCGTGGGACGTGGTGGTCCTCCAGGAGCAGAGCGAGACCCCGGCGTCCGATGCGACGCGGATCGCCGTCTTCGAGCCGGCGGTGCGATCCCTCGCGACGACGGTGACTTCGCGAGGGGCCACTCCGCTGTTGCTCGCGACCTGGGCGCACCGCGACGGATCACCGGCGCAGGGCCTGACCGACTACCGCGCCATGCAGGACCGGATCGACGCCGCATACCTCGGCATCGCGCGCGCGCTCGGCGTGGGCGTGGCGCCGGTGGGCACCGCGTGGGCGGCCGTGCGCGCGAGCGACCCCGGGATCGAGCTATGGCAGGCCGACGGCAGCCACCCGAGCGTCGCCGGGACCTACCTCGCGGCGTGCGTCTTCTATGCGGCGATCTTCGGCGCGAGCCCCGTGGGGTTGGGCGGGGGAGGGGAGCTGACCTCGGAGACCCGTCGCGCCCTCCAGGAGGAGGCGGCGAGGACCGTCCTCACCGACCCCGGACGCTGGGGCCTGCCGCCGGCGCGGTGAGAACCCGCCGACCGGCGGCCCGAGCACGTGACGGCAGGACGCGCTCGCGTGATCCGGGTCGGTGACCGGGATGTCGGCCCAGGCGATGCGGGACCAGAGCGATCTCTCCGCGGACAGACCGACGCCGTCGCGCTGGGCGCGACGGCGTCGGTACGGGGCTGCCGATGGCCGGATGCCCGGCCGGTCGGTCAGGCGAGGAGCTTGGCCTTGAGGTCGTTGAACTGGGCCTCGTTGATGGTCCCCGCGTCCTTGAGGGCCTGGAGCTTGGTGAGCTCGTCCGCGGTCGACACGCCGGCGGCGGCCTTCATCGCGGCATCCTGTCGGGTGGCCATCTGGATGTCCTGGGCGGTCACGCGCGGCCGGGCGATGATGTACACGAGCGCGCTGATGAACGGGATGATGAACAGGAAGAGGATCCAGATCACCTTCCACGCGCCGG
>CAIYQJ010000334.1 GCA_903928275.1 uncultured Chloroflexota bacterium | reverse complement strand
TGGGTTCTAGTCCTCTCGCCCCGACCAACACCAGCAGATGCGCTCGAGAACGCGTCCGCGAGCCCCGCGGCGACCGCTGCCGGTGTGGGCTCCAGGTGCATTCGCCGAAGCCCGAGGTCCTCCACCCGCTCGAACAGCGAGTCGGCGAGCCGGCGTCCCATCAGGTGGACACCGACTGCTCGTATCTCGTCCGCGACCGATCGCCAGACCTCCGCGTCGGGCGGCGGCGGAGCGATGTCGCCGCCCGGCCCGGCGATGTAGCCGTCGAGCGAGACGCCCATCGAGTAGATCACGCTGCGCATCAAGGTCCTCCTGGGATCCCTGAACCACGCATTTGGCGTCGGCGGTGGAGCACCAAGGTCGCGACTCGGGTCAGCCCGCGACAGTCGTCCGCCCGAGCAGGCCATCGAGCCGGTCGAAGTTCTCGTCCATACCGCCATCCATCCCGCCGAGCATGGCGTCGCGGTCCTCGACCGACAGGAACAGCGACAGGCCGTCGATGCGGCTCCGCCCGCCGGGCAGTTCGACGAACGTGAGCACGTCGAGCGTCGGATGGCCGGGCTCGTTGTCGAACTCGAAGGTCTGCACGAGGCGGCTCGGCGCGGTGACTTCGTGGAACGATCCGTGAAACGCCCACTCGACGCCGTGGCCGGTGATGACATAGCTCCAGCAGCCACCCGTCCGGGCGTCGAATTCGCGTATCGTGAGTACGGCGCCGCCCGGGCCGGTCCACTGGGCCAGCAGGGCCGGATCGGTGTGGGCCGTGAATACGCGTTCGGCCGGTGCCTCGAACTCGCGAGAGAAGGCGATCGTCTGTGTCCCGGAGAGGGCAGTCACGGTGCGCTTGTTGCTCATGTCGGCTCCTCCGTGCTCTTGAGCACCTCATCAAGGCGCGCGTACCTGGACTCCAGGCGCCGCCGATGTGCCTCGAGCCAATCGGCGGCGCTGGCGAGACGGGCGCCCTCAAGGTGCACGGGGCGGGTCTTCCCCTCCCGGCGCCTCGACACGACACCTGCACCTTCCAGCACCTTGATGTGCCTGGAGACCGCCTGGAGCGAGATCGGAAACATCGCCGCGAGCTCGTTCACGGTCGCGTCGCCCTCAGCGAGCCGGTCGACGATCGCTCGCCTCACCGAGTCTCCGAGGGCGGCGAACGTCGCCGCAAGATCAGGACGCTCCATCGATCCCACCTACACTCAACCGCTTGATTGAATGAAGGTACCGGGGTCGCGGCCTGACGTCAAGGGCGACCCGACACCTTGGCGGTCCGGCCGAGTCGAGTCGCAGGCGCAGCGGCTTGGCACACCGGGGATGAACGACTGTGGTCTGTGGGCCGCGGGCTCCAGTCGAGCACAATCGCTATTGGTCCGTCCGGGCCGCACCCTCGGGCTCCGGCAGCCGCGACGCCAGGATCCACACCAGCTGCGCCGTCGTCGGTGCCCCCACCTTGGACCGCGCGTTCGCCGGGTGGTGCTTGACGATCGAGTGCGACAGGCCAGGGTGGCGTCCGACCGCGGGTCACGGGCGTCGGTCGGCCGTCGCGGCCTCCCGCGACCGGGCCGCGATCCCGTCGAGGTAGAGAACATTCGTCTCGTCGCGATGGGCGCCCTCGGAGCCGACGTGCTTGTCGCTGATGACGGGTCCCTTCTTGATCACCTGAACGAGCGCCATCGCATGGCCCCGTCCGAGGTCGAAGTCCTCCTTGAGCCAGATCACGATGTCCGCGGACTTGGTCGTCTCGCCGTAGCCGCGCTCTCTCGCCAGGTCGATGAGCTCGCGCGGGGTCTTCCCCGTCTGCTTCTCGATCGCGTCGAGGTACGCCTGGAACGACATGCATCCCCTCCCGAAGCGGGCGCTGGTGTGCGGCCGATGATGCGCGACGCGAGGACCTGCCACAAGCCGGAGACCCGCGTGGGAATGATCACGTCAAGTGGCCCCACCATGATCAGGCCCACCGGCGCCAGCGAGGCAAAGGGCGTCTGAGCCTCGCGCGCCTCCGCGAGTCGCTCGAGGACCTGTTCGGCCGCGACGTTGACCTTGTGTCGCTCTCCGCCGTCCGCGATCCGTACATGAGGGCCGACATCGACATGAGGGCCGACATCGAGCGGACGAGGACGCTGCTGTATGCCGCGTGAGCCGAAGGCCTACCTGCACGACATGCGCCGGTCCGCCCCGCGCTGGGGGATCCGCGGGGTGATCTGGGCTGCCGTGGCCGGGACCACGTTTGCTGCCGGGACACCGGGCAGCCTTGAACCTGCTGGTCTGCTACGGTGCGGCGATGGCTACCTACGTCGCCCTGTTGCGCGCCGTGAACGTCGGCGGGACCGGCAAGCTGGCGATGGCGGATCTCCGGGCGCTGTGTGCCGATGCGGGGTTCGCCCGCGTCCGGACGTACATCGCGAGCGGCAACGTGGTCCTGGAAAGCCAAGCGCCGCCGTCGACCGTGAAGGCCGAGCTCGAGGGACGCCTGCTGGCCTACGCCGGCAAGCCGGTCGGCGTCGTCGTCAGGACCGCGGCCGAGATGGCCGCCGTGGTGCGTGCCGATCCTTTCCCCGGGGCCGCCCCGAACCGGACTGTCGCCATCTTCCTGGACGAGCCCCCGCCGCCCGACGCCCTGGATCGCGCGACCGGCCAGGACGGGGAGGAGATGCGCCTCGGCGTCCGCGAGATCTTCGTCCACTACGGCGCCGGCATGGCAGGCTCCCGGCTGCGCAGCCCGGCCGCCGCTGCGGGCACGGCCCGCAACATGAACACCGTGGCCAGGCTCGCGGAGATGGCGGCCGGGACGTAGCTGCGGCCACCTCGACTCCGGTAGCGCCAGGAGCCGAGTCGAACAGGCCGCGGTTCGCCCGGTCGGGCCATGCCCTCGGGCTCGGGCCGCCGCGGGGCGAGGATCCACGCCAGCTGCGCCCTCGTCTCCGCGCCGACCCTGGATCGCGCGTTCGACCAGTGGTGCTGACGGTCGAGTGCGATCGCTGACGGCGCGGACGTACCCGGGGTCGCACCAGGCAGGGGAGCCCGGGAGTGGGTGTGGATCGGACCAGCGCACCGTCATGCCGTTGGCGTGGGGAGGCCGCTCGCGATTCCTACTCGGCCGATTGGGCCATGCTCTCGTGCCAGCGGACGCGGGCCGGTACTGTCTACACGGGTCTCCGGTTCGGTTGGTCTTCGGCAGGGAGATGCCCGTGGCGATTGGCACCGGGCTGGCGGAACCGCATCTTGCAGCCAGCTCGCCCGGGTGAGTCTCGAAGCGAGCGCGCGCGCCGGGAGGGCGGTGATGGCGACCTTCGGCCTCGTGCACGGGGCCTACCACGGCGCCTGGTGCTGGGAGCGGCTCACGCCCGAGCTCGAGGCGCGCGGCCACCGCGTCCTGTCGGTCGACCTGCCCTGCGAGGACCCCCTGGCAGGGGCGTCGGAGTACGCGGCGGCGGCGATCGAGGCGTTCGCGGACGCGGACGACGACCTCGTCCTCGTCGGGCACTCTCTCGGTGGGCTCTCCATCCCGCTCGTCGCGCAGGCGCGGCCCGTGACCCGGCTGGTCTTCCTCTGCGCCCTGGTGCCGCGACCCGGGAGGGCGCACGAGGACGTCGCCGCCGACGAGCCCGACATGACCCTGCCCGGCCCCGAGGGCGGGGCGTGCAGCGGGCCCGATGGCGCCACGCGGCGGCACCCGGACGCGGCAGCACGCTGGTTCTTCGCCGATTGCCCGCCCGACGTCGCCGGGTGGGCGGCATCGCGCCTCCGGGGGCAGTTCTGGAGGATCACGCAGGAGGTGACGCCCCTCGAACGGTGGCCGGACGTGGCATGCAGCTACGTGCTCGGCGCTCGCGACCCGGTGGTCAACCCCACCTGGTCCCGCCGCATCGCCCGGGAGGTCCTGGGCGTGGAGCCCCTGGAGCTCGATGCCGGCCACTCGCCGTTCCTGTCGGCACCGGCCGCCCTCGCGGAGATGCTCGACCCGCGGCCCTGAAACTGACGACGGGTGCACG
>CAIYQJ010000333.1 GCA_903928275.1 uncultured Chloroflexota bacterium | reverse complement strand
GCCCTGGGCGAAGCCCTCGTAGAAGGCCACCATGTCGGCGCCGAGCATGTCCTCGACCCACTCGAGCTGCGCGCCCGGCGCATCGCGGTCGATGAAGTGCATGGAGCGGCCCTCGAACGAGAGCGCGCAGAACGCGAGCGACTCGTCCATCGCCATCGACGCCGACGCCGCGCCCTCCACGCCCTGGGCCATCGCCTGGCGGAGCAGGGCGTTGATCCCGAGCCCCAGCGCCATCCCGATGTCCTCGGTGACGACGTGGCGGAGCGCGTACGTCTTCTTCGCGAACGTCACGTCGAGGTTCAGGCCGCCATGCCAGGCGATCATCTCGAGCATGTGGTCGAAGAACGCCAGGCCGGTCGCGAGCGCCGGCTCTCGTCGTTCCCCACGCGCCACGGACACCTTGACCTCGGCCTCGCGCGTGACCCGCGCCACCTCGGCGCGGCCGTCGGCCACCGTGACCCGCATGCCGCGGTACTCGTTCATCGGGTCCTTCATGGGGTTCGTCCTCGCGTGGGCCGGGGAGGGGAAGGGGCGCGGTCGCGGCGAAGGGGCCGGCGCGGCGGGTGAGCGTCGGGCCGGTGACGGCCGCATCGTACGCGGCCGCCGCCACGTCGCGACGGCCGGTCGGGTCAGATGATGGCGCCGGTCAGGGCGCGCCTCGGATTGTCCACGAGCAGGGCCTCCACCTCCAGCGGATCCATGCCGGCCGCCTCCAGCCGGGGCGCGATGTCCGCCAGGAGATGGGCATACCCGGGCCCGCCGAACGCGCGCAGCTGGCTCTTGAGGCAGACGTCCTGCGACACGAGGAGGCGATCCTCCCAGCCGTCCATGTGCGCGACGAGCACGCCGGCGATCCGCAGGTCGTCGGTGGGCATGCCGCGGCCGCCGTACGCGTCCTCGTCGCCCCAGATGTCGTAGCTCACCCACGCGCCGCGCGCCGCGAGCGAGCGGTGGTACGCGTGATCCGGAAGCGACGGATCGAGATGGGCGAGCACGACTCGGTCGAGCGCCACCCCGGCGGCCTCACACGCGTCGAGGACGGCGTGGCCGGCGCGACCCCACGGGTCCAGGTGGACGACGAGCGTCCGGCCGGTCTCGCGCTGGGCGGCGCAGGCGGCCCGGAGCACGCCCGCTTCCCGCGGCTCGATGGGGTCCGACGTGCCGATCTCCCCGATGACGCCGGCCCGCACGCGCTCGGTCGTGGGGCGGCCGGCGCTGTCGCGCACGACCACCCCTTCGAGCAGGTCGCGCACGATCTCGTCGCGGAGCGCCTCCTCGGACATGCCCGCGAGGGCCGCCGGATGCGCCCGGCCCACGTAGTGGCCGCATCCCATGACGACGTTGAGGCCCGTCCGCAGCGCGATGTCCCGCAGGGCGCCGGGATCGCGACCGATCTCGTCGAGCGTGAGGTCCACGACCGTCCGGCCCCCGGCCGCCGCGAAGAGCGCCAGCTCGGCGACGGCGCGATCCGTGTCGTCCAGGACGAGGTTGTCGCGGACCGCGAACGGATCCGCGCGGACGGAGGCCATGACCGTCGGGTCGTCCGCCACGCGGAGGTCGGCGATCGCTCGCTCGGCGGCTGTCGCGTCGGCCGCTGGCGAGTCGAACCACGGCCACAGGTCGATCCGGAGGTGCTCGTGGATGAGCGTCGGTCCCAGGTCGTCCGCGGCGACCGGCCCCAGGACCGTCTCCACGTGCGTCAGGGCCAGCGGCCCGGCGCCGGTCACCATCACGTCCGCTCGGTCAGGGCCAGCGGCCCGGCGCCGGTCACCATCACGTCCGCTCTGCCATGTCCATCCCCGGCTCCACGCGAAGCGACTCCTCGCGGATGGAGGCAAGGATGCGCCGCCGAAGCTCGAGGAACTCCGGGTCCTCCTGGAGCGCGATCGTTCGCGGGCGCGGGAGGTCGATCCGGACCTCGTCCTTGAGGCGGCCCGGCCGGTTCGTCATGACGAACACGCGGTCGGACAGGTAGACGGCCTCCTCCACGTCGTGCGTGACGAAGAGGACGGTGAGCCGATGCGACTCCCAGACGCGGGTGAGCAGCTCCTGCATGAGCAGGCGGGTCTGCGCGTCGAGGGCGCCGAACGGCTCGTCCATGAGGAGGATCGATGGCTTGTAGCAGAGAGCGCGCGCGATCGCCACGCGCTGTTTCATGCCGCCCGACAGCTGGCGCGGTCGCGCGTCCGCGAAGCCGGTCAGGCCCACGAGCGCGAGGTGCTCGTCCGCGACGCGGCGACGATCCTGGGCGCTCATCTTCTCGCCGCGGAGCGCGAACGCCACGTTCTCACGCGCGGTGAGCCACGGGAACAGCGTGTACGTCTGGAAGACGACGCCGCGGTCCCGGCCCGGCCCGTCGATCGCGCGGCCATCCACGAGGACGTCGCCGCTGGTGGGATCGGCCAGGCCCGCGACGATCGCGAGCAGCGTGGACTTGCCGCAGCCCGACGTCCCCGCGAGGCTGACGAACTCGTTTGCGGCCAGGGTCATCGAGACGCCGCCGAGGGCCTCCACCGGCCGCTTCCCCTCGAACGTCTTCCGGATGTCGCGGATCTCCAGGCGCGGCGATCCGATGACGACGGCGGGCCCGGCCTCCGGTGCGAGCCCGCCGCCCGACGCGAGCCCGGCCGCCCCTGCCGACCCGGGTGCCACCTGGTCGCTCACCGTTCCGCCCACGGGAACATCCGCCGGCCGGCGAACTTCATGACCTGGTCGGTCGCGAGGCCCAGGATCCCGAGGACGATGAGGTAGCCGATGATCGTGTCCGTCTGGAAGTACCGCTGCGCCGTGGTGATCCGGTAGCCGAGGCCGGAGCTCGCCGCCACGAGCTCGGCGAGCACGATCCACGTCCACGCCCACCCGAGGCTGATCCGCAACGTGTCCCAGATCCCCGGGGCCGCGGACGGCAGGATGATCCGGCCAAGGATCGACCGGTCCCGCTCGCCGAGCGTGTAGCCGATCTCCACGAGGTCGCGCGGGACGCGCTTCACGTTGTCCATGACGAGGAGGACCTCCTGGAAGAAGGTCCCGATGAAGATGATCGCCCACTTCTGGCTGTCGTCGATGCCGATCCAGATGATCGTCAGCGGGATGAAGCCCACGACCGGCATGTAGCGGACGAAGTCCACCATCGGCTCCACGGCCGCCTCCCAGAAGGAGTACGTGCCGATGAGGATGCCGAGGGGAATGGCGAGCGCGGTGGCGAGGAGGAAGCCCACGGCGATCCGCCCGACCGATACGGCCACGTCGGACCAGAGCGTGCCGTCCGCCGCCAGCCCCCAGAGACGGTCGAGCACTTCGGCCGGGGACGGGAGGAACAGGTGCGACACGGCCCCCGTGGCGGTGATCGCGACCCAGATGGCGAAGAGGAGGAGGAAGGATCCCGCGGCGACCGCGATGTACAGCCGCGGCGAGATCCCGCCCCCGATCCGCAGCGACGGATGGCGGCGGTTTCGGCGCGGCGCGGCGGCCGGCGGCGCCGACGGCGCGGATGTGCCGGCTGCCGTGTCGCTCGACCTCGCGGTGGCGGTCACTGGCGCTCCCGCTGGCGATCGGGTCGGGCGCGCGGCGCGGCCCGACCCGACGTCAGCCCTACTGCACGGCCTTCGTGATGAACTGGGTGTCGAGGAGCGTCGTCGTGTCGATCGGCGCCGCCATGATCCCGGCGCCAACGGCCACCTTCTGGATGTCCTGCACCGTCTGCGGGAAGGCGCCGGTCATCAGGTCCTTCGCCTCGGCGAGCGTGTAGATCTTCACGCCGTCGAAGGCGGTCTGGAGGTCGGCGGGCGCCGCCCCCACGGCCTTCGCGATGATCGCCTTCGCGTCCGTGCCGTTCGCGTCGTAGTACGCCGTCGCGTCGCCCCAGGTCTTGAGGAGCGTCTGGATCTGGCATGGAACCTTGCCGAGGGCGTCCTTCCGGACGACGAAGACGTCGGAGATGAGCCCCGGCTTCTGGTCGGCCGTGTAGATGAGCTTGAAGGACTTGTCCTGGTTCAGGGCCGACGTCAGGTAGGGCTCGTATGTGACGGCGGCGTCGACGCGCTTCGCGATGGCCGCCGTCGCGGCGTCCGCGGCGGGCGTGGGGACCTTCACGATGTCGTTGATCGTCATGCCGTTCTGGGACAGGGCGTAGCGCAGGAGGATGTCCGACGTCGTGCCCTCCTCGTACGCGACCTTCTTGCCCTTCAGGTCGGCGATGGACGTGATCGGCGCGGCGGCCAGGATCGCGTCAGCGGTGTTCGACTGGTCGAGGACGAGGACCGCGACGATCGGCAGGCCCTGCTGGATGAGCCGGAGCGCCGTGTGGGTCGCCACGTTCGCGCCGTCGATCTGGCCGGCCGACAGAGCCGCGTTGATCTGGTCGTCCGTGGTGAAGCTGCTGACCTTGACGTCGAGACCGTTCTGCGCGAACAGCCCCTTGTCCTGGGCGACCCACCAGGGGCCGTAGCCCAGCCACGGCTCGGTGCCCATCCGGAACGTACCGCTCTCGGGCGTGCATGCGACAGCGGCGGCGCTCGCGGCAGCCGATGCGGGCGCGGAGGCCTCTGCGGACGGGGCAGCGGCGCTGGCGGCCGCGGACGGGGCGGCCGGGCTGGGGGCGGCGGCACTGGCGGCCGCGGACGGCGCG
>CAIYQJ010000332.1 GCA_903928275.1 uncultured Chloroflexota bacterium | reverse complement strand
GCCGCGCTCGCCTGCTCGGCCGCCGGGAACCTCCTGATCCCGCTCGCCCCCGGCGCGACGCTCGTCGGCGTCGCGTGCCTCGTCGGTCAGCAGCTGCTCGCCGACAGCGCCCTCGTCGTCTTCGAGATCGGCGACGTCACGATCCGCCAGACCATCGTCCCGGAGCGGCTCCTCGGCCGCGTGAACGCGGGGATGCGCGTGACGGGCGTGGGCGCGCAGCTGGCCGGCACGATCGTGGGCGCGCTCGTCGCGGAGGCGATCGGGCTGCGTGCCGCGCTGTACCTCGGCGCGACCCTCGGCGTCGTGGGTGCCGTGGCCCTCGCCGCCTCGCAGGTGCGCGGCCTGCGTGCGCTGCCGGCCGCGGTGGAGTCGACCGGCGCGTCGACGGCCATCGAGCTGCCCGACGAGCCGGTCGACACGATCTGAGTGCCGCAACGCGGACCGCACGGGAACATCGGGTCATGGCCGGCGCGGCCGGCTTCGGACCCGCGACCCGGTGACCCGGAGTGCCGGCGAGCCCGGGCGCGGGCGAGAGCGGTCGTCCCGAGTGGTCGTCCCGAGGGGTCGCCCCGACGGTCACCAGATCCGGATGTCCCCGTATGTCGGGGTCCACGCATGGCACTCGGTCTTGACCTGGGCCCCGCAGAACGTGTCCGGCTGGTGGGTCGACGCGCCGTCGGTGACGATGACGTGGTACCAGGGGCAGGTGCCGACCGACGCGGGATTCGGAGCGTCAAGGGCACACTCGTGTCCGGTGAGCTCGGCGGCCGGCGCGCCCGACGCGGCCTTGAAGAAGCGGACCGTCTCGACCGTCGCCTGGCTCCGCCAGGGCATCTCGCCGGCGGGGCCCTTCATCATCTCGAGCTGGTAGTACCCGAACTCGACGCGGCTCCCGGCGCTCGCCCGGACCTCGAAGAGGTGTATCCCGCTGTACGGATCGCCGAGCGCTGCGAAGCTGGCCTCGACGTGGCGAGGCGGTGCCGGGCTCTCAGCGCTGACAAGTGGGACGGACGCGAGGACGAGCATGGCGGCCGCCGCCATGACGAGCGACCTTCGCATCGGGCGACTCCCACGTTCGGCGGGTCGGTCTCGCCAGTGGCTCGGCGCGGTCCCGGCGGCCGGGGCGTGGCAGGGGAAGAACCGCAGGACCCGGCCCGGAGGTCGCGGCCGTCGGGCGAGCGGTCGCGGTGCTCGCACTCGCGATCGCCGTCCTCCTGACGGACCGCACCACCGGCGGCGAGGGGGGCTCCGATGCGCCGCCGAGCGCGAGCGTGCGATCCCGAGACGCCGCGATCGCTCCTCGCCGCGATCGGGGACCGGGACACGCATGCTCCCGTCGGCCGATGCGAACCGCAGCTGACGCTCCGGCGGGGCCTCAGGCGAACAGCGCCGCCACGAACGCGTCGGGGTCGAACGGGATGAGGTCCTCCACCCGCTCCCCCACCCCGACGTACCGGACCGGGACGGCGAGCGCGTCCTCGATCGCGAAGACGATCCCGCCCTTGGACGTGGAGTCGAGCTTCGTGACGACGAGGCCGGTGAGGCCGACGGTCTCGTGGAACGCCTTCGCCTGCGCCAGGCCGTTCTGTCCCGTCGTGGCATCGAGGACGAAGAGGGCCTCCGGCTGGGCGCCCGGGAACCGCTTGTCCACGACCCGGCGGATCTTCGCGAGCTCGTCCATGAGGTTCGACTTCGTGTGGAGACGGCCGGCGGTGTCGGCGATGACGATGTCCGCGCCCCGGGCGGCGGCGGCGTCGAGCGCGTCGTAGACCACCGCCCCGGGGTCTGCGCCCGGCGCGTGCGCCACCATCTCGACGCCGCTGCGGTCGGCCCAGATGCGCAGCTGGTCGATCGCGGCCGCGCGGAACGTGTCCGCCGCCGCGAGCACGACCCGCTGGCCCCGGGAGTGATAGCGCGCCGCGAGCTTCCCGATCGTCGTCGTCTTGCCGGTCCCGTTCACGCCGACGACGAGGACGACGGCCGGGGCGCCCGGCGCGACCGGGGCCGGCATCCAGTCGGGGTCTCCGGGTGCGAGGATCGCCGCGAGCTCGGCCCGGACGGCGGCCTCAGGCCCGCCGGGGTCGTGTCGGCGTCGCGCGCGCTCGACGATCTCCATGGCCAGGATCCCGCCGACGTCGCCGGCGATGAGCGTCTCCTCGACGTCGTCCCACGACGGCCCCGCCCCGTCGGCCACGCCGAGGATGGACCGGAGCCGGCCCATGAACCCCGTCCGGCTCTTCTCGACCCCCGCGTCGATGCCGCCCGGCTCCTCCGCCCGGGGCGGCGGCGCGAACCCCCACGCCGGGGGTGCCGTCCCGGCGCCGAAGGACATCGGCTCGGCGGCCGCGAGAGGCGCGGGTCCGGGGGCCGCGATCGTCTCGCGCCCGGCGGCCGCGAGAGGCGCGGGTCCGGCGCTCGCGCCCACCTCCGGCTCGACGGCCGCGAGCGCCTCTGCCTCGAGCTCCGCGTCGGAGATGGCCAGGTCGGCATCGGCCCGGTCAGCGTCGGCCGCGTCGGCGGCATCGGCCCGGTCCGCGTCGGCCTCGTCGTCCGGCCCGGTCGTGGCGGTGGCGTCGGTCGGCTCGGAGAAGCCGTCGGAGGAATCGTCGGCCGCCTCGTCCCCGGGCCTGCTGCGTCGCCAGAACGGCATGCCTCGCGCTCCTTCCCGGCCTACGCCTGCGCCCGCGCTGGATCGACGAGCTCTCTCGCCTCTTCGAGCCGGAGGCTGATCACCCTGCTCACCGCGTCGTCGCCGATCGTGATCCCGTAGAGCGCGTCGGCCGCCTCGATCGTTCCGCGGTTGTGGGTGATGACGATGAACTGGATCCCCGCGGAGAGGGCGGCGAGCGCCTCGGCGAAGCGGCTGATGTTCGCCTCGTCGAGGGCGGCGTCCACCTCGTCGAGGACGCAGAACGGGACGGGCCGGACCTGGAGCATCGCGAAGAGGAGCGCCACGGCCGTCAACGCCCGCTCGCCGCCGGAGAGCATCGCGAGCGGCTGCGGCTTCTTCCCCGGCGGTCGCGCGACGATCTCGACACCCGTCGCCGAGAGGTCCGTGGGGTCGGTGAGCGAGAGCTGCGCGTACCCGCCACCGAACAGGGCGCGGAACTGCGCGTCGAACGCCCCCTCGAGCCGCTGGAACGTCGTGCGGAACCGATCGGCGATGAGCGTCTCGAGCTCCCGGATCAGCCCGCGCGTCCGCTCGATCGCGAGGCGGAGGTCCTTCTCCTGCGACTCGAGGCCATCCAGGCGCGCCCGGACCTCGGCGTACTCCGAGACGGCGAACGGGTTGGCGGCGCCGACATCGTGGAATCGGCGCCGCAGCGACGCGAGCCGTCCGGGCGACGGCACCTCCACCGGGGGCTCCGTGGCGGCCCATCGGGCCGATGCCACCTCGAGCAGCGCTTCGATCTCCTCGCCCGGATCCGCCTGGTCGACGGTCACCGGCGAGGCCGTCGCGGCGACGACACGGAGCGCGACGACCCCCGGGTCGCCGAGAGAGGCGACCTCAACGAGCAGCTGCTCCCGCACCGCGTCGAGCCCGAGCCGTGCCTCGACGTCGGCGAGACCCAGCCGGCGATGCCGGTCCTCCGCGGACTGCAGGCGAACGCGCGCCGAGCCCACGGCTTCCTCGGCCCGGACGAGCTCCTCGCGCACCGCCGCCTCCGTCGACGTCAGGTCCTCGAGCGCGAGCCGCGTCTTCTCCTCCGCCTCGGCGGCCGCCTCGATGTCGCCGGCGACGCGCGCCCGCTCCGAATCCGCCGCCGTGGCGCGCCCGACGAGGATCGCGGACTCGCGATCGACGGCCGCCAGCCGCTCCTCGGCGAGTGCCACGCCGGCCTCGGCCCGGGCGCGCGCGCGTTCGACCTCGGCCCGGGCCCGATCGTGGTCGCCCGCCACCGCCGCCGCACGGTCCCGGCGTGCGGTCGCGTCGGCGAGGCGCGCCTCCCAGGTCGCGATCGCGGGGCCGTCGACACCGCCCTCCATCGGCGCGGCGGCGCGCGGACCTCCGCCGGCCGCCTCGATCGCGGCGAGCTGCTCCAGTCCGCGCCGGCGCTCGGCGTCGAGCCGCGAGGCCTGCGCCGCGTGCCAGGCCTCCTCGCGGAGCACGCGTTCGAGGAGACAGCCCGCGGCGGCGGCGGC
>CAIYQJ010000331.1 GCA_903928275.1 uncultured Chloroflexota bacterium | reverse complement strand
GCCGGCCACGGTCGACGCCCAGTTCGCCCAGAAGGTCTCCAACGCCGGCCTCGACCAGGGCGTCTACCGCACGCTCCTCGGCTACGAGGCGACGCAGACCGCCCTGCAGTCGAGCGTGCTCGGCGACGTCCTCGACAAGCCATCGGCCCAGCGGCAGGTGAGCGAGATCGTCCTGAACAAGTCCTCGGGCACCGGTGACGAGGTCAAGGTCCGCCACATCCTCATCTCGCCCGGCGGCGACCCGCAGAAGGTGTCGGCGCTCGCACCGACGGACCCCGCCTGGACCGCGGCCCAGGACCTGGCCACCAAGGTGATGGCCGACCTCACGACGGGCACGATCACGTTCGCGGACGCGGCGAAGAAGTACAGCAACGACTCCGGGTCCGTCGCGGACGGCGGCACGCTGCCGTGGCTCACGCGCGACGGGGTCGTCACGCCGTTCGGTGACGCCGTCTTCGCGGACGGCCTGAAGGCGGACCAGCTCCTGCCGCTGGTCAAGAGCCAGTACGGATATCACATCATCCAGTTCGTCGATCGGCGGCCCCCGGTCGACCAGCTCGTCGCGCAGATCCAGCAGCAGCTGGCGCAGCCAGGCGCCGACTTCGCGGCGCTCGCGAAGAAGTACTCCGACGGCACCGACGCGGCGACGGGCGGCGACATGGGGTGGGTCGCGCGATTCCAGCTGCCCACGGACAAGGAGGACCTGATCTTCGCCACGGTGCCCGGCTCCGTGTCCACGCCGCTCACGACCACGGCCGGCTATGTGATCTACAAGGTCCTCCAGGAGGCCACGCGCCTGCCGGATCCGTCGCAGACGTCGCTCATCAAGGGCCAGGGCTTCGGGTACTGGTTCGCGCCCCAGAAGGCCAGCGCGAAGATCGAGCAGATCGCGACGCCCACGCAGGTCCTCGGACCCAACGGGTAGGCGGACGACCCGGGAGTCGGCCCGTGCTTGACGCCCTCATCGCGGAGGCGCGGATCCGCTGGGGGCTCGACGCCGCCGCGGGGCTCCAGCTCGTCGCGGTCGAGCGCATCGACGGCGTCCCGATCGACGCGTGGCGACCGCTGCTCCTCGCGCCGGCCGCAGCCTTCCGGGCGACCGCCCGGGGACCGGAAGCCCGGCTTCCCGGACGCCACCGCTCGGGCCCGAAGGGTGCGGCCGCGGTCCTCGCGCGCCTCTACCCGGGCGACCACCTGGTGGGCCGCATCGGACGCCCGGACGGCGTGACCGTCGCGTCGCTCTCCGCCGAAGACCTGGCGGCGCCGCTCTACCTGGCCCCGCTGGCGCGCGACGCGGCTCTCGCGGGCCCCTGGGCCATGCCGTGGATCTCGGATCGGCTCCGCCGCCCGGACGGCTGCCCGTGGGACCGGGAGCAGACGCACCGCTCGTTGCGGAAGCACCTGCTCGAGGAGGCGTACGAGGTCTACGACGCGCTCGACACGGACACGGCGACGCCCGCGCTCGCGGACGAGCTCGGCGACCTGCTCCTCCAGGTCGTCCTCCACGCGCAGCTCGCCGCGGAGGCGGGCGTCTTCGATCTCACGGACGTCGAGGAGGCGATCGCGACGAAGATCGTCCGCCGCCACCCGCACGTGTTCGGCGACGCGGAGGCGCGGACCGCGTCGGACGTGAACCGCCAGTGGGAGCGGATCAAGGCGACCGAACGCGCGGATGCGGCGCGGCTCGCGGCCGAGGAAGCGGCAGCGTCCGGCCGGGACGACCCGGCGGCGGTCTCCGGATCGCGGGGCGCGCTCGACGGCATCAGCCGCTCGATGCCGGCGCTCGCTGCGAGCCAGGAGATGCAGGACCGCGCCGCGAACCTCGGGTACGACTGGCCCGACGTCGAGCAGATCGTGGACAAGCTCCACGAGGAGCTCGGCGAGCTGCGCGCCGCCGCCACGCCGGCAGAACGCGCCGACGAGGTCGGCGACATCCTCATGGTCGCGGTCAACCTCGCCCGCCGCCACGGCGTGGAGGCAGAGAGCGCGCTCCGGGCCGGCAACGAGAAGTTCCGCAGGCGGTTCGGGCACGTGGAGCGGGCGGCCGCCGCGCGGGGCGTCGCCCTCCGCGACCTCTCGTTCGACGAGCTCGACGCGCTGTGGGACGCTGCGAAGGTCGCGGAGGCCGCCGACCTGGCCCGCTCCGCGAAGATGGAGGAACGATGACGATCGGCAACGGGACGACACACCGCGGCGACGGCCGCCAGCCGGACGAGCTTCGGCCGGTGTCGGTGGAGCTCGGCCTCCAGAAGTGGGCGGAGGGCTCGTGCCTCATCCGCGTCGGTGGCACGCACGTCCTGTGCGCCGCCACGATCGAGGACCGCGTCCCGCCGTTCCTTCGCGGGAAGGGGACCGGCTGGGTGACGGCCGAGTACAGCATGCTGCCGAGGTCCACGGCGGACCGGACGCCGCGTGAGGCGGCCATGGGCAAGGTCGGCGGGCGGACGCACGAGATCCAGCGCCTCGTGGGCCGTTCCCTCCGAGGGATCGTCGACCTCGCCAAGCTCGGCGAGCGCACTGTCACCGTGGACTGCGACGTCCTGCAGGCGGACGGCGGCACGCGCACCGCGTCGATCACCGGCGGGTATATCGCCCTCGCGGTCGCGCTGACCCGGTTCGGGATGGAGCGCCACCTGCGCGGCCACGTCGCGGCGGTGAGCGTGGGGATCGTCGACGGGCGACCCGTGCTCGACCTCGACTACCCGGAGGATTCCCACGCCGACGTGGACGTGAACGTCGTGGGGACGGACGCCGGGACGTACGTGGAGATCCAGGGGACGGCCGAGGGGAAGCCGTTCGGACGAGCCGACATGAACGCGCTCCTCGATCTCGCCGACGTCGGCCTGGCGCGGCTCTTCGAGGCGCAGGCGCGCGCGATCGCCACCGTCGCGAAGTGACCCGGGCTCGGCGGGCGGAGCGCACGGGCGCCTCTGGCGATCGCGTCCTGCTCGTCGCGACCCGCTCGGCGCACAAGCTCGGCGAGCTGCGCGACCTTCTCGCCCTCGAACGGGCCCGCCTCGTCTCTCTCGACGAGATCGGCCTCGACGGCGAGCCGGTGGAGGACGGCGAGACGTTCGCATCGAACGCCGCCCTGAAGGCGCGCTTCTACGCGCGGCTCTCCGGGCTGCCGACGCTCGCCGACGACTCGGGGATCGAGGTCGACGCGCTCGGTGGAGGGCCGGGCGTGCGGACGCGCCGGTATGCCGGCGACGACGCGACCGACGCCGAGAACAACGCGAAGCTCCTCGCCGCGCTCGACGGGCTCGCCCCGGCCGGCCGCGGCGCCCGCTACAGGTGCGCTCTCGCGTTCGTGGAGCCGGATCGAGCCGGGCCGCGCGGCGGGCTGCCGGTGGCCGCGCGGAGCGGGACGCTCGAGGGCCGCATCGCGGCCGTGCCGCGAGGGAGGGGCGGGTTCGGGTACGACCCCATCTTCGAGCCCGCGGGTGAGGTGCCCGGCGGCCGGACGCTCGGCGAGTGGAGCCCCGCGGAGAAGAACGCCGTGTCGCACCGCTCCCGCGCGGCCCGCAGGATGGCGCGGGTCCTCGCCGCCCGCGGGTACTGAGAGGCCCCGCCGTGGTGCGGGCCTCCCGAGATCCGTATCCGGCGCGGCCGTCCGTCCTGCGACCAGCCATCGCCCCGGGCGCTGGTATCCGGCGCGGCCGTCCGTCCTGCGATCAGCCATCGCCCCGGGCGCTGGTATCCCGACGGGTCGCCACCTGGCGTGTCGATCCGGGGACGACGGAGCCCCACGTATTGCCCGGGGCGATCGTTGGGTGCGCGCGCGTCTCCTGCATCGTGGCAGGACGCCGGCCGACGCGCGTGGTGTCGCGAACCTGGCGGATTGCAGCGCCCCGGGCGATATCTGGAGTGCAACGCCTGCGCCGCCGCCCACCGGCCGCGCCGCTCCCGTCGTCGTCGTGCTCTCGCGCCCCGGATCCCGTGGCGCTGCGTGTCTCGCGCCGCCGCCCACCGGCCGCGCCGCTCCCGTCGTCGTCGTGCTCTCGCGCCCCGGATCCCGCAACGTCCGTCCGTCAGGGGCAGGCCGGCGCCGGCGTGAGCCCCGGTGCGCGGCTCGTCCCGGCCGTGGCCGTGGCCGTGGGCGTGGGAGTCGGCGCGGGCCATCCGACCGGGGTGAGCCCCGGCGCAGGGAAGAGGCCGTTCGCCACCGCGAGGATGCCGGGGAGGTCGGGGAGCAGGACGGACCCGTACTCGTTGTCCGCGTACGCGACGAGCGGCGGCTGCACGACCGCCCGGCTGACGCGCCCGGCGTCGATCCCCACCGCCAGGTCGGCGACCTGCGGCAGGAGCGAGCGCGGGAAGTCCGTCCGGATCGTCTGGCCGAGCGCATCGAGGAGGGCGGGAACGTCGAGGAGGAGCCCCTTGCGCACGACCGCGTCGCGGGCGGCGACGAGGACCTGCTGCTGGCGTCCGGCCCGCGTGAAGTCGTTCTGGCCGATCGAGTACCGGATGCGGGCGTACGCGAGCGCCGTCTTGCCGTCCATGTGGTGGCAGCCGGGGTCGATCGAGAAGCCCCGGAAGCCGTACTCGTGGTACCGGCCGTCGTTCAGCGGCTCCTTCACGACGACGTCGACGCCGCCGATCGCGTCGACGACCTGGATGAACCCGGGGAGATCGACTGCCGCGTAGTACGCGATCGGGATGCCGAGCATCCGGCCCAGCGTGTCCTTCAGGACGCGGACCGGCTTCTGCCCGGGGAACGCGTCGGGGTTGCGCTCGGCGAAGCCCATGAGCGAGTTCAGCTTGGGCAGGTACACGCGGCCGTCGCCGAGCGGTGCACCCACCGTGTCTCGCGGGACGGACATCATGCTCACCGTCCGCCCGATGGGGTCGAGCGACACGACGATCATCGTGTCGGTGAGCGCCTGGGCGCGGCCGGGCCCGGAGTCGATCCCGAGCAGGAGGACGTTGAGCCGGTTCGCGAGCGGCGCCACGGTCGGCGACGGCGAGGGAGTCGGGATGGGCGTCGGTGACGCTGCGGGCCCCGAAGTGGCGGCCCCGAACGTCGAAGGAGAGGCTGGCGACCCCGACGGGACG
The DNA here is from genome assembly GCA_903928275.1 of uncultured Chloroflexota bacterium. Classification (GTDB taxonomy): domain Bacteria; phylum Chloroflexota; class Limnocylindria; order Limnocylindrales; family CSP1-4; genus CAIYQJ01. Next base: position 1,079 of record CAIYQJ010000331.1, on the reverse strand, counting down.
GCGACCGCGATCGCGGCTGCGTCGCCGGGCAGCGTGGGCGCGGGTGTCGCGCCGGCTCCGCCGAGCGGGTCCGCGTCCGGCTCCGCGAAGATCCGGACGATCGCGGAGGACGCCGCGGCCACGTACCAGCCGGCGACCACATGCGGGACGGAGACGACGACGAGGACGAGCGCGAGGACGATCGCGGTGCCGGCCGCCGCCCCACGGCCGCCGGCGTGCGCCGTCCCGCGCCGGCGGCCCGCGCGCCACGCGTCGATCACCGCCGCGATGCGCCAGGCGAGCAGGGCGATGTCGAGGACCAGGATCGTGGTGAGGACGCCGGGCAGGAGGAGTGCCCCGCCGATCTGCGGGAGGCTCGCGACCCCGAGCGCGATGCCGGCGCCGGCGAAGAGGAGCGCCAGCGGTGCCACGAACAGGAGCGCCGGCCCCACCCGCCCTTCGTAGGCCTGGCCGAGGCCGGGCACGACCGCGGAGAGGAAGGCGGCGACGAGCGCCCGGCGGTCCCTCATCGACCCGTGGCGCGCCCGAGGGGAGCAGTCGGCGCGTGGCGTGTCGAGCTGTGGCGGTGATGCCGGGAGAGCATCAGCGAAGGATACGTCGCGGCGAAGCGCCGCTCGCCGGTGCCGTTCCCGCCGGTGCCGCTCCCGAGTGCCGCTCCCGCCGGTGTCGTCTCCGCCCGCGCCGTCTCCGTCGGTGCCCTCTCCGCTCGCCGGCCCCGGCTATCCTCCACGAAGTTGGCTCGCACGACGGGGGCCGATCGATGGGCTCCCGGGACGGCCCCCGGGACGGCCCCCGGGACGGCCCCCGGGATGGGCTCCCGGGACGGCCCCCGGGATGGGCTTCGGGGCGGCCCCCGGGATGGAGGTGGCGGCGTGGATGTGCTGGTGATCGGCGGGGCGGACGTCGAGCGGCTGCTCGACCCGGACGCGCTCGTCGACGCGCTCGCCGACGCGTTCGCAGCACTGTCGGACGGCCGCATGGACGCACCGCCGCGCAACCAGGTGACCGCGCCGGCCGGCTTCCTCCTCGCGATGCCCGCGCACCGTCCCGGCGGCCCCATCGGCGTGAAGCTCGTGTCG
>CAIYQJ010000330.1 GCA_903928275.1 uncultured Chloroflexota bacterium | reverse complement strand
GATCGCGATGATGAAGGCGATCGGCGCGACTCGGGGCACGGTCTTCCGGTCCTTCCTGACCACATCCGCGATCATCGGCTTCATCGGCGCGGGCATCGGCGCGGCGCTCGGGATCCTCGTCGCGAGCCTGGTCGAGCGCACATTCATGAGGCAGAGCTTCGGGTTCGACGCGCCGTTCGACGTGGACTGGCCGACCGTCGGCATCAGCCTGGCTGTCGGCGTGGGGGTCGTCATCCTGGCGTCGCTGCCGGCGATCCTCCGGACGCTCCGCGTCTCGGTCGTGGAAGGCCTGGCGAGCCATGGCATCTCGGCTGACTACGGCCGCACCTTCTTCGATCGCAGCCTCATGCGCATCCGCGGCATCCCGCGGGTGGTCCAGATGGGCATCCGCAACGCCTCCCGCCGCAAGGGGAGGAGCATCTCGACGATCCTGCAGGTCGCCTTCGCGGTCGCCGTCGTGCTCACCATGCTCAACGGGGGCGACGGGCTCATCGCCATGACGGTCCGCGCCTATGACGTCCGGACCTGGGACCTGTGGACGACCGTGGCCGACAACCCGACCGACCCCATGACCGTCGAAAAGGCCGCCCTCATCGAGGGCATCGATGGAGTGCAGTCGGCCGAACCGGTCGACAGCACCTTCGCCCAGGTCAACGACCGGACCGTGCCTCTGTACGGGTACGTGCAGGACACACGGGCATTGGACTTCCGCAGGACGCTGCTGGAGAACGGCCGGGGACGCTGGTGGACCCCGGAAGAAGCAACCGCAGCGAAGCGCGTCGTCGTCGTCGGCGACGCACTGTCCCGCTTCGAGAACATCGATCTAGGTGACACCGTCGCGATCATGACGGCGACGGGCGCTCACGAGTTCGAGGTCATCGGGATCGACGCTGGCTTCTCGGAGAACGGCCAGTTCGTCTACGCCCCCCTGGAGGCGGTACAGGCGGTCCTGCAGAAGGGCGATGTGGTCAACGGCTTCTTCATCCAGGCCGACAGCCGCGACCACCCCGCTATCGACGCCACGTCCCGCCGGGTCTCCGATCGACTGGAGGCACTCGGCTACCGAGCCGACACCACGGTCAACTACGTGGCGGCCGCGCAGAACGTCGCCCGGAACTCGACGCTCGTCACGATGTTCCTGATGGTGAGCTTCATCATCGTGCTCATCGTGCTCGTCGGGCTCATGAGCACGCTCGTGATGAACATCCTGGACCGCACCACGGAGATCGGGATGCTCCGGTGCATCGGGGCCCAGTCGAGGGACGTGCGGAACGTCTTCGCCTCGGAGGGACTCTTCCTGGCGTTCCTGGGGTGGATCGCGGGCATTCCGCTGGGGTGGGTCGTGTACCGGATCATGGCTGCCGCGATGGCAAGCGGGATGAAGCTCACTCTGCCCGACAAGTACGCCCTGATCTACGTCGGCTGGTCGTTCGTCTTCGCGATGGCCGGCACGCTGATCGTGATCTTCTTCCCTCTCCGACGCGCCACCAACATGAAGCCCGGTGACGCGATCAGGTACGAGTAGGCGCGGCCCGCGTTCGCAGACGCCCGTTGCAGTCGGCTGCCGACGGTCGGCCTTGGGACCCGCGAATCGCCGGGCGTGCCCGATGCCGTGCGTCGGCCAGCGGGTCCGCCGCCGGAGCCGCGCAGCACCCACGCGATGTCAACCCGCTTCACGGCCGACTCGGACCCTGTGATTCGCGGGCGCTCGCGTGCCGGACCTCGGGCTGGGCCCCGGCGGCGCCTTTCGGTGTGGCCGGCAGCGCATGGGCACATCCTCGCTCACCAGCGCGGGCACGGCGCGGGCCCTCCGACGAACCGGCTACCGACGAAGGTGTGACGCGGGCCCGCGGAAGGGGTCGGACCCACGACCACAACGCTCGGCGACACGCAGCCTGTGCGATCGGGGATCGGGTCCCAGTCGCCGGCCTCGACCGTCAAGCACCAGCTGGCGAACGCGCGGTCCAAGGTCGGGGCGGAGACGACGGCGCAGCTCGTTTGGATCCCCGCGCCGCGGCTGCCGAAGCCCGCGGGCATCGCCCCAACGGATGAGCAGCCGCCTGCTCGACGAGGTCGTAGGGCGACCGGAGTCGCATCGACACCATCACCGACCCAGACGATCCTGGCCCCCGTGAACGTGGGAGCGCCGCGAGCGCGTCGAGCGCGTCCTGGTCCAGCGAGTAGCGGACCCAGACCCCATGGCGCTTCCGGTGCGGGAGGCCCATCTCGGCGAGGATCTTGAGATGGTGGCTCACGGTCAGCTGGGTCAAGCCGAGCGGCTCGGTCAGATCGCACGCGCAGGCCTTCCCGTCCGGGCTCGCCTTGATCAGCGCAAGGAGCTGGAGCCGCGTCGCGT
>CAIYQJ010000329.1 GCA_903928275.1 uncultured Chloroflexota bacterium | reverse complement strand
CTGTACGACCTCGCCGGGAACAAGCTGGCGCCCTACCCGGCATGGCACTTCACGCCCAGGCAGCAGGTGCCGCTGGCGTTGACTCTCGCGCCGTCGTCGATCGTGAGTGGCCAGACCGCCGTCGTCAGGGGCATCGCCCAGCTCGCGACGCCGGCTGCCGTGGAGGTCCAGGCGCGGCCGGCCGGCTCGTCGGACTGGACGACGATCGCGGCCCCGTTCCCCGACGCAGGCGGCACGATCAGGCTTCCCGTGGCTCCCGCCACGAACTCCGCCTACCGGCTCCACGTGGCCGGTGGCGGCACCACCGCGGAGTCGTGGAGCCCGACCGCCAGCCTCGTCGTGCGCCACAGCGTCTCGCTCGTGGGGCTCACGACGGCCGGGACGGTCAGCGCGAAGGCCGGCACGGCGCAGCCGCTCGTGGCTCGCGTGGGCCCCGCGTCGCACGGCGTCATCGTCTCGTTCCACATCTACCGGTGGGACACCACGGCTCGCGCGTGGAAGCCGTTCGTGACCGCTCGCCGGACGACGGACGCGACGGGTGTCGCACGCTGGTCCTGGACGCAGCGGACCGGCATGTGGTACGTCCGCGCGACGACCGACTTCACCGCCCTCAACGCGGCCGGGGTCTCCGGCATCTACAAGTGGAGCGTGAAGTGACCCACGCCGCCGCGATGCACCGGCCCCCGGACCGTCGCGCGCTCCCCGTCGTGGCCCTGCTCGCCGTGGCGCTCGGCTCCGGGGTTGTCGGCATGCTCCCTGCCGCGAACCTGGGCGCCGGGGTCCTCGCCGCGGCGCCGAGGTTCGCGACCGCGCCCGCCGCGACTGCCTCGACCGCGAGCAGCGTCCCCTCGAGCGCCTCCCGCCAGGTCGTCGTCACTCTCGCCCCCGGCGTTCCCGACCGCGACGTCGAAGCCGCCATCGCCGTTTCCGGCGCCCGGGTCGTCTCGCGGATCGACGCGATCCACGCGGTCGTGCTCGATGCCGGGTCCACCTCCGCTCGCGACGCGCTGGTCGCGCGCCTGCGCCTCGACCCGCGCTTCTCCTCGGCCGAGACACCCACCGTGTACCACGCGATGGGGGTCCCCAACGACCCCATGCTCACGACCGAGTGGTGGCTTCCCGAGATCGACGTGCAGCCGGCCTGGGACTGGCCGGCGCCGGCGTCACCCGTCACGATCGCGATCGTGGACTCCGGGGTGGATCTCCACAACCCCGACCTCGCGGCCATCCTGCTGCCCGGCCGGAACTTCGTGACGCCCGGCGCACCTCCGCAGGACGACAGCGCCATCGGCCACGGCACGCACGTGGCGGGGATCGCCGCAGCAGCGGTGAACGACGGCATCGGGATGGCGGGGGTGGCGCCGTGGGCGCGGATCCTGCCGGTCAAGATCCTCGATTCGAACGGCATGGCGGACGACGCGACTGCCGCGGCGGGGATCGTCTGGGCCGCCGACCAGAACGTCCGGGTGATCAACCTCAGCCTCGAGGGACCGGCGAGCTACCCGTGCTCGAAGGCCCTCACCGACGCCGTGGCGTACGCGCTGTCCAGGAACGACGTCGTGGTGTCGGCGGCAGGCAACGAAGGCGGCCCCGTGGGGTGCCCGGCTCGCATCCCGGGCGTGATCAGCGTGGGTGCCGTCGACCAGGACCAGGCGATCTGGCCGCACTCCAACCGTGGCCCCGAGCTGTCGCTCGTGGCGCCCGGCGTCTCGATCAAGTCCACCGCGCCCGTCGCGATGGGGGGCTACCGCGTGCTCACGGGCACGTCCATGGCCTCGCCGATGGTCGCCGGCGCGGCCGCGATCCTCGCGGGCGTGGCACCCGGCCTCAACGGGGCCGCGATCGGCGCCGCGCTCGTGGCGACGGCGACGCCCCTGGGCCAACCCGGTCGCAACGACACGTACGGCGCCGGGCTCCTCGATGTGGGCGCCGCGATGGCCTCCGTCGCGGAGCCGATCACCGGCGTCACCGCAGCGCCCGCGCGCATCGCGGCCGCCGGCGGGGGCACCCCCGACGTCGCGACCTTCGCGTTCCACGTCGCGGTCCCGCTGACGGCGACCGTGGCCGTCGAGAAAGCCGACGGGACCGCCGTCGCGTCCCTGTCGACGGGCCCGCTCGCGGCCGGTGACCAGTCGTTCACGTGGGCTGGCACGGACGCGACGGGCGCGCGCGTGCCCGACGGCGCGTACAGCTTCACCATCCGCGGGACCGCGTCGGGCGCCGTCCCGATCGCCATCACCCGGCCGATCGGGGTCAGCCTCGCCCTGACGACCGCGAGCGTGGCGCCGGCCGCGATCTCGCCGAACGGCGACGGCAAGGCCGATACGGCGACGGTCACGTACACGCTCCGCGTGCCGGCGACCGTCGTGGTCACGGTGCGCGCCTCGGACGGGCATGTCATCCGCACGATCGCGAGCGGTCCTCGCGTGGCGGGCACGTTCACCGAGACGTGGAACGGCCGGTCGGCAGACGGGGCCACGGCGCCGGCCGTGCCGCAGGGCGCCTACCGGGTCGTCGTGTCGGCCACGACGGATCGCGGCACGTACGAGATGCCGCTGGACGTGGCCGTCTCCGTGACCGGTGTCGCCGTGACGGGCCTGCGCACCACGCCCGTCTTCCCCGTCGCCGACGGGTACCGCGACACGTCGTCGATCACCTTCACGCGGGCCGGTAGCGCGGCCGCCACGGTCTACGTCTACGCGCCGGGCTCCACGAAGGTCGTCCGCACGCTCCGGATCCCTGCGAACGTCGCTGCGGGCCCGTCAGCCGTGACGTGGGACGGCCGTGATGCAGCCGGGCGCGTCATGGGCGCGGGCACCTACCGGGTCCGTGTCCGGACCGTGGACGCGGCGGCCGTCGCGCGATGGTCCGCGTACGCGCCGCTCGCCGTCTCCGGGATGCGGCTCGTCGAGCGGTCGACGACGATCGCGCTGCACGGCGGCGCCTACGATCCCCGCACCTTCGTCTCGTCGTCGGCCGCGGCCTCCGTGGGGCCATCGGCGACGCTGCCCGGCGGGGTCCGCATCAGCGCGGATGGTCTCGGCGACGGGGCCGCGGCGTTCTGGCAGGTGCCGCTGCCCGCCCGCACACTCCTGCGATCCGTGCGCGCGACGCTCGTGACCGCGCGCGACGCCACGGGGGATTCGCTCGTGGGGACGTGGCGTGGGACGAGCATCGACCGGGTCGGCTGGATCCAGGGGTCGGGCGGCCCGCAGGCGTTCGACATCCCGACGTCGCGGCTCCCCAGCACCGCCCGGGCGTTCGCCCTCGGCGTGGAGCAGGACGGACCGGGCACGTTGGACGTCGGGACCGTCACGATCACCGTGAAGTACGCCGTCCTCCAGTAGCGGCCGGGCCCGCCGCGCGGCCGGTCCGCGGCGCGATCGACGGCCGCCATCGGGCTCTCTCGTGCCTGCGCCGCTCTGCGCGGGTGATTCGCGGTGGACGAACGGGCGTACCATTGCCCCGAAGGTGCGCTCGGATGGGCGCGCCGCGCGACCCGTGCCGTCCGGGGCGGTCGGCCACTCGCAGCGTGAGGTACAGACATGACAGGAATCGGTCCCCGTATCGGGCGCCGCCAGCTCATCGCCGCGGCGTCGGCACTCTCCCTCGTCGCCGCACTCTTCGTCGTAGCGCCGGCTACGGTTCTCGCGGCGGCCGTCACCGTCACCCCGGCCTCCGGTGGTGGCGGCATCTCGATCCTCACCACGAGCTACAGCGGCGGTACCGGTCTCTACACGACCCTTACGGGCCCGTCGTTCGTCGGCACGGCGACCGCGGACTTCACCACTGGCACCGTCGCCATCTCCGCCCCGTCGGGCTTCGAGTTCCTCGCCGGGTCTGCTCTGGCATCGGCAGCGGGCACCTGCGCTGGTTTGACCGTCGGGAGCACTACCACCACGGTCGGCTCCGTGTCCTTCTCCGTGACCGGCCAACCCGCCGGGGCCTGCACGGTGTCCGTTGCTAGCCTGCAGGTCCGGCCCACGGGCCAGTACGTCACGAGCACATTCATGACACTCGCGTCGACGGCCTTCGGCGTCTCCACCAACAACGCGGGCACTCTCGCGACCCTCGCGGGGCCTGCCACGCAGCTCGCGTTCACCACCGAGCCACCCACGAACCCGGCGGTCGGCGCCTCCTGGGGGGCCTCCACGCCGGTCGTGCAGGTCGAGGACCGGTTCGGGAACCCGACCACCGCCACGGG
>CAIYQJ010000328.1 GCA_903928275.1 uncultured Chloroflexota bacterium | reverse complement strand
TGGGAGGCGTTGGGCTGGCTGATGCCGAGCTCGCCGGCGAGCCGGCCGACGTCGCGCGGCCCCTCTGCAAGGAGATGGATCATCTGCAATCGACGGGGGTTGGCGAGCGTCCGCAGCACCTCGGCCTGGAGCACGTCGATGGAGTCCATGGCGGAAGTCTCAGCCATCTGCGAATGTGCGCATATGTCCATACGTCCTGTCGGGGGCGACTGACGGTCCCATGGCGGGGTGCCGGACGGCAGGGGTCCTGCGGTCGCCTCCGCGTCGCGTGCCCACCTCACGGGCCCGCGTCCGCCGCGAGGAGGCTCCGCACCACGTCGTCGGACACCTGGTCGAAGCTGGCGTACCACTGCCCCACAGCGTGGAAGCGGGCAGGTACCAGGACGACGACGACGGCGTCGGCGACCGGCTCGAGAAGGGCGACGGCCTCGCGCGAGGCCACGGGCGCCGCGACCACGACCCGGGCGGCCCCGAGAGCGCGCGCCGCGAGGACGGCTGCGTGCACGGTGGAGCCGGTGGCGAGCCCGTCGTCGACGAGGATGGCGATGGACCCGGCGACCGAGAGCGGCGGGCGGCCGGCGCGCAGCCGACCCTCGCGCTCCCGCGCGAGCCGGATCTCTCGTTCAGCGAGGACCTGGATCGAGTCCGGCGCGAGGCCGGTCTCCCGTGCGGCCCACGGCGCGACGAGGACCGTGCCGTCCGCCGTCACCGCACCGATCGCGAACTCGGGATCCTCCGGCGCGCCGATCTTGTGTGCGACGAGGATGTCGAGCCGGGCGGGCAGGGCGCGCGCCACCTCCGCCGCGACGACGACCCCGCCCCGCGGGATGCCGAGGACCAGGACGTCGCCGGCCGGCGCGACTTCGGTCAGCCCGGCGCGACCGGCCGTGGACGGGACGGTGGCGAGCCACGCGGCGACCGCATCGGCGAGGCGCTCGCCGGCGACCTTGCGGTCCCGGAATGGGAGTTCGACGTTCACGGTCCGCGCCCGTCCGCTCTGCGATGGGTCGTCGGTCCCGGACCGTACCGGCGCCGCCGCCTCGCGGGAAGTGCCGGCCGTCACGGACCTCCTCGTCGGGATGGCCCCGCGGTCCGGAGCGCCCCCCCGGTCGGGACGCTCGGCCCTGTGACGCGGGCCACCGGCGGCGCAACGCTTGCGGCGATCTGGAGCCGCCAGCTCGTGCGTCAGTGCGGGCGCGACCCCGGCGGGAGGTCTCCACGAGATGTCCGTCGCCCCGCCCGTGGCCCCGGTGGCCACGGCGTCCCACCGCAGGGCGGTCCCGGCCTTCGACCCGCTCATCATCGCGTCGGACCGCTGCAAGGGCTGCGGGCTCTGCGTCGCCGCGTGCACGAAGGGATCGCTGGAGCTCGATCCGGTCCGCGTGAACGTCCTCGGCTACCACCCGGTGCGGCTCTCCGATCCGGAGGCCTGCACGAGCTGCGCCATCTGCGCCCGCGTCTGCCCGGACGCCGTGTTCACGGTGCTCGCGCCGCCGAAGGCCGTCCGATGACGGCAGTCAAGGAACCCGCGGTCGCCGCGCCGATCCCGGCGGCGACCCGTGAGCCGGCCACTGTGCCGATCCCGGCGCCCGTCGCGGCCGTCGCGCCCGCGACCGCACCGAGGCGCGTCCTCCGCAAGGGCAACGAGGCGATCGCGGAGGCGGCCATCCAGGCCGGGTGCGACGCGTACTTCGGCTACCCGATCACACCGCAGGCGGAGCTCCTCGAATGGATGGCGCGCCGCATGCCGGAGGAGGGCCGCGTCTTCGTCCAGGCGGAGAGCGAGCTCGGCGCCATCAACATGGCGCTCGGCGCGGCCGCCACCGGGGCACGCGTCATGGTGAGCAGCTCGAGTCCGGGCATGAGCCTCATGGCGGAGGCCATGAGCTACATGGCCGGCTCCGAGACGCCCGTCGTCGTCGTGAACGTCATGCGCGGGGGGCCGGGCCTCGGGAGCATCCAGGCCAGCCAGGGGGACTACTTCCAGGCGACGAAGGGCCACGGGCACGGCGACTACCGCGTGCCGGTCCTGGCGCCCTCGTCGATCGGCGAGGCGATGGCGATCGTGGCCGATGCGTTCGAGATCGCGGAGCGCTACCGGACGCCGGTGATCATCCTCGCGGACGGGATCCTCGGGCAGGCGATGGAGCCGGTGGAAGAGGTGTATCGGAACCCGCCGCGCCTCCGCAACGACTGGGCCGTCACCGGGGCGGACGGTCGCGAGCCCCGCGTCGTGAAGTCGCTCCACCTCAAGCCGGAGGATCTCGAGACGCACAACCGACACCTCCGCGGCAAGGAGGCGCGCATCCGCGACCGGGAGACCCGGTGGGCCGGCGAGCAGCTCGAGGACGCGGACCTCGTCATCGTCGCGTACGGCACCGCGGCGCGCGTCGCGCGCACCGCGATCGCACAGGCGCGGGCGTCGGGGATGCGCGTGGGGCTCTTCCGTCCCATCTCGCTGTGGCCGTACCCGTCGTCCGCGCTCCGCTCGCTCGCCTCGCAAGCGCGCGGATTCCTGGTCGTGGAGCTCTCGGCCGGCCAGATGGTCGAGGACGTGCGCCTCTCGCTCGAGGGCGCCCGCCCGATCGCGTTCCACGGTCGGACCGGCGGGATGGTCCCCACGCCGGGCGAGGTGGTCGCCGCGCTGCACCGCCTCGACGTCCGGACGGGAGGGACCACGCGATGACGACGCTGGGCGCCCCGCGCGTCATCTACGAGCCGCCCGAGCTGCTCGCCGACCGGTCCACGAGCTACTGCCCGGGCTGCGGGCACGGCGTCGTCCATCGACTCATCGCGGAGGTCCTCGGCGAGCTCGGCGTGGGGCCCCGGACGATCGCCGTTGCGCCGGTGGGTTGCGCCGTCTTCGCGTACGACTACCTGCGGCTCGATTTCGTCGAGGCGCCGCACGGCCGGGCGCCGGCCGTCGCCACCGGCATCCGGCGCGTCCGGCCCGACGCGTTCGTGCTGACATACCAGGGCGACGGGGACCTCGCCGCCATCGGGACGGGCGAGATCGTCCACGCTGCTGCGCGCGGCGAGCGGATCACCGCGATCTTCGTGAACAACGGGATCTATGGGATGACCGGCGGCCAGATGGCGCCGACCACGCTGCTCGGCCAGAAGACCACGTCGTCGCCCACCGGACGCGAGCTCGCGTTCTCCGGTGCGCCGATCCCCATGACGGAGATGCTCGCCGTCCTGCCCGGCGTCATCTACGCGGCACGCGGCTCGGTGGCCGATGCGCAGTCGATCGGCAGGACGAAGCAGTACCTGAGGAAGGCG
>CAIYQJ010000327.1 GCA_903928275.1 uncultured Chloroflexota bacterium | reverse complement strand
GCCGGCCAGGCTTCGGTCGCCGTCCAGGCGGTGGAGGCGCGCCACGCCGCCGAGATGCGCGCGGACGTGGACGCCCTGACCGGCGCGCCGAACCACGGGGCGTTCCAGTCCGACCTCGCGGCCCTGCTCGAACGATCGGCCGAGGGCGACCCCGCGGCGCCGTTCGCGCTGCTCATGCTCGACCTCGATGGGTTCAAGGTCTACAACGACGGGCTCGGGCACCCCGCCGGTGATCGGTTCCTCACCCGCGCCGCGCTGGCGCTCGCGGCGGGGATCCGGTCGGCGGCCGGCGACCGCGTCTACCGCTACGGCGGCGATGAGTTCGCCGCCCTCCTGCCCGGCCTCGATCGGACGGCGGCGCGGGGGGTGGCGGACCGCCTGGAGGCGAGCATCGACGACCTCGGCCGGCGCGAGGCCGGGCCGCACGTCACCGTGAGCATCGGCGTCGCGATCCACCCCGACGACGGCCGGACGCGTGACGAGCTCGTCATGAGCGCGGACGCCGAGCTCTACCTCGAGAAGGCCGCACGCCGGCAGTCCCGGTCGATCCACGCCGGGTCCGAGACACGGGACGGCGCCGAGTACGTGGCGACGCTCCACGAGTCCACCTACGCGCTGCTCGCGCGGCGCGACCCGAGCGAGCTGCTCGAGACGATCGTCGCGCGGGCGGCCTCGCTCGTGGGTTCGCCGAACGGCTACCTCTACGTCGTTGACCGGGAGAAGGACGTCGTCCGGGTCGCGGTCGGGCTCGGTCTCTTCCGGGGCTGGGACGGGTTCGAGCTCGCGCGCGGCGAGGGCCTCGCCGGCCGCGTCTGGGAGTCGGGGGAGCCGGTCGTCATCGACGACTACGAGGCGTGGGGTGGCCGGGCGCCGCGGCTCGCCCGGGACGAGGTCATCGGGTCGGTCGTGGGCGTGCCCCTCACGGCGGGCGGCGAGGTCGTGGGCGTCCTCGGCGTCGCCGCCGGGCCGGAGCGCCGCGCGTACACCGCCGAGGACGCGGCTGCCGTGGGCCGCTTCGCTCAGCTCGCCTCCGTCGCCCTGGAGAATGCCCGCCTCCACGCGGCTGCCCGCGCGGAGATCGCGGCGCGGACACGCACGGAGGACGAGCTCCGCGCCGGGTCGGAGCGGCTGCGCCGGCTGGCGGACGCGTCGTTCGAGGCGCTCGTCCTCCACCGCGACGGTCGGATCCTCGAGGTCAACCGCGCGTTCGTGGACCTCTTCGGCCGATCGCCGGCGTCGGTCGCGGGACGGCCGGTCCTCGGCCTCTTCCCGGAACCGGAGCGGTCGGTGATCAAACGCCACCTCGAAGCGGACACCGAAGTGCCCGTCGAGACGTCCGTGCTGCTCGGCGACGGGACGCAGGCGACGGTGGAGCTGATCGGTCGGACGATCGCCTACGCCGACGAGGAGCCGGCGCGCGCGACGGCGATCCGGGACATCCGCGAGCGTCGCGCCATCCAGGAGCGGCTCACGCGCCAGTCCCTGTACGACCACCTCACCGGCCTGCCCAATCGCTCGCTGTTCGTGGACCGAGCGGCGCAGACGCTCGGCCGGGATCGGGCGGTCCCGGGCCAGCGCGCCTCCGTGCTCATCCTGGACCTCGACCGGTTCAAGAGCATCAACGAGAGCTTCGGGCACATCGTGGGCGACCAGATCATCGCCGCCGTGGGACGCCGGTTCGAGGAAGCAGTCCGGCCGGGCGACTCGCTCGCGAGGCTCGGTGGCGACGAATACGCCGTCCTCGTCGCCGAGGGCGGCGAGGCTGCGGCCCGGGCGGTCGCGACACGGCTCCTCGAGGCGCTCGCGAGCCCGTTCGCCGTGGAGGGCCGCGACACGTACCTGAGCGTGAGCGTCGGGATCGCCGTCGCCGAGGGTGACGCACCGAGCGCGCCCGGCCTCCTGCGTGAGGCAGCGGTCGCGCTCGACGTCGCGAAGGCGGACCCGAACCTGCGCATCGCCGTGTTCACGCCCGCGATGAGCGACGTCTCGCTCGCGCGCCTGGAGCTCGAGTCCGACCTGCGGCGCGCGCTGGCGCGCGACGAGCTGGAGGTCTACTACCAGCCGCTGGTGGACCTGCGGACACGTCTCGTCGTCGGCCACGAGGCGCTCGTGCGGTGGCGCCACCCCACCCGCGGCCTCCTGGGGCCGTACGAGTTCATCCCCATGGCAGAGGAGACGGGGCTCATCATCCCGCTCGGCGACGGCGTACTCGTGGAGGCCTGCCGTCAGACGCGCGCCTGGCAGCTGGCGTTCCCGTCGGACCCGCCGCTCGTCGTCAGCGTGAACCTGTCGGGGCGACAGCTCTCGGAGCCGGACATCGCCGACTCGGTGCTTGCCGCCCTCGCGGAGACCGGCCTCCCGCCGGAGTCGCTCGAGCTCGAGATCACCGAGACGGTCGCGATGCGCGACGCCCAGGCGTCCGGCCTCAAGCTGCGCAGGCTGCACGACCTCGGGGTCCGCCTGGCCCTCGACGATTTCGGGACAGGCTACTCGTCCCTCGCGTACATCTCCCGCCTGCCGCTTGACATCATCAAGGTGGACCGGTCGTTCGTCGCCGGGCTCGGCCAGCCCACGCCGAACGATTCGATCGTCGCCGCCGTGTCCGCGCTCGCCCACGGGCTGCGCGTCGAGGTGACGGCCGAGGGGATCGAACGCCAGGAGGAGCTCGACGCGGTCGTCCGGCTCGGATGCGATCGCGGCCAGGGCTACTTCTTCGCGAGGCCCATGCCCGCCCGGGACGCCGAGGCCGCACTCGCGGCGGCACGCGAGGCGTGTCCGGGCCCGCAGAGGTCCTCGCCGCAACGCGGGTAGACTCGCCCGAGTGGAGCGACGCACCGCGTACATCCTGCTCGCCGTCCTGGGGACGGGCGTCTTCCTCGCCGGGCTGGAGCTCATGATCACGTCCGTCGCCCTGCCGAGGATCGTCGTCGACATCGCCGACTGGACGCAGCTCCGGAAGGCGTCGTGGATCATCAACGCCTACCTGCTCGTGTACATCGCGACGATGCCGCTCGCCGGCCGCCTCGCCGACGTCTGGGGTGCCCGCCGCCTCTTCCTCGGCGCCCTCGTCCTGTTCACGGTCGGCTCGCTGCTGTCCGGGATGGCCCAGTCGCTCGACCAGCTCATCGCCGCGCGGATGGTCCAGGCCGTCGGCGGCGGCGCCCTCATCCCGGTGGCGACGGCCGCGGCATCGCACCTTTTCGACGGGCCCGCCCGGTCCCGCGCGATCGGTGTCATCGGGGCGCTGACGTTCCTCGGGATGGCGGCCGGGCCGTTCGTGGGTGCCTTCGTCCTGGAGACGCTACGGCTCGACACGCCCCTCATCCGGATGGGGGCCGTCCACGGGATCCTCCCCGACCTGCTGACCCCCTCGTGGCGCTGGGTCTTCTACGTGAACGTGCCCATCGGGATCGCAGCGCTCGCCATCGCGTGGGCCGCCAGCGCCGGCTGGGACACGCCTCGGCACGGCCGCCGCGTGGACGCGCTCGGGGCGGTCCTGTTCACGACCGCGGTCGGGACCGCGCTCGTGGGCGTGACGCTCCTCGGCAGCGAGCAGAGTGCCGGGGGTCCGCCGCCGCTCGTCGTGAGCGGCGTGCTGTTCGTCGTGGCCGCCGTCACCGGGGTGCTCGCGATCCTGCGCGGCCTGCGGGCGCCCGAGCCGTTCCTCGACCCGCGGCTGTTCCAGGATCGGGTCTTCTCGTCGGCCGCGCTCGTGTCGCTGCTCACCGGGTATGCGTTCGCGACGGCGATCCTCGGCGGGGCGATCTTCGTGGACCGCGTCCTCTACGGCGGACCCGACGTCCAGCGGACCGCGCTCGGCGCGATCGCGGGAGCCACGGCGATCGGGGCTCTCGCGTCGGGGTTCGGCGTCCGCTTCCTCTCGCTCCGCCTCGTGACCCTCGGCGGCCTCGTCGCGTCGGCGGTGGCGCTGCTGCTCATGTCCCGCTGGACGTCGAGCGTCTCGCTCATGGAGCTCGCCGGCCTCATGGGCCTGTACGGGCTCGGCTTCGGCCTGACCGTCACGCCGCGGTCCACGGCCGCCGTGGAAGCGGCCGGACGCGCGCGGTACGGGGTCGCGTCGGCCACCGTGACCGTGGCGCGGATGATCGGGATGGCGATCGGGCTCGCGGTGCTCACCGCGTACGGCTCCACGAAGATCGACAGCCTCTCGGCGCAGATCTACGGGACGCCCGACGCGTACAAGGCGGTGGTCCCGCCGGACCTCGCGGGACGACCGCTGCAGGACCCGCTCGTCGTCGAGGCGCTCGAGGCCTGGGCTGCGGCTCGGGCCGCCGAGACGATGGTGGTGCTCTTCCTCGTGGCGGGCGTGGTGACGATCGTCGCGATCCCGCCGGGCCTCGCCCTCGCGGCGCGGCCGCGTATGCTGCCGGTTGGGGCGGGCGGCGCGGCGGGTGGAGCAGGCGACAGCGGAGGTG
>CAIYQJ010000326.1 GCA_903928275.1 uncultured Chloroflexota bacterium | reverse complement strand
GCTCTACTTCTGGTTCGTGCCGATCCCGCTCGCCTGGATCCTGCTCAAGCTCGCCCGGCGCGGGAGGTCGATGCTCCCGGGGACCGCCGAGCTCAAGGCCGCCGCGCGCGGGTAGGGCACCGCGGCGGGGAGCCGGGGCCGGGGAGCCGGCGGCGGGGAGCCGGCGGCGGGGAGCCGGCGGCGGGGTCGGCGGAGGTCAGACGTCCCCTGCGGCGGTGTCGATGGCGTGCCCGCCCCCTGCGGCCGGCAGCACCGCGATCCGCATCAGGCCTCCCGGGACGAGGTACGGGACCGTCCCGCTCGCATCCTCCTCGGCGCAGAACGCGATGTCCTCCGCCCGGCCGATCTCGCGCAGTGTGGCGCCGCCGTCCGAATCGGCCATCGCCGCGAGCAGGTCCGGGTAGCTCGCCCTGATCCGGACGGCCGCCGTCGCGGCGTCCGTGAGCTCGACCGCCCGGCCCGCCGCTCGTCCGTGCTCGACGATCCGGCCGACGATGGCGCCGGCCGCCACGGCGTCATCGAGGACGAACCGCCCGACGCTGCCGGCGCACACCACCTGGATGTCGCCGCCACGCCCGCCGGCGTCGGCGAGGCGGATGGATGCTGCCGCGACGGCCCGGGCGTTGCGAAGACACCCGACCAGCACGTGGTCCCCTTCCAGGAGGCGCCCCATCACCGCCGTCCCGTTGGTCGTGCACAGCACGAGGCGGCGGCCGCGGATGTCCGCCGTCGACAGCTCCGTCGGCGAGTTGTCGAAGTCGAAATCCGTGGGCTTGTGCGCGTTCTGCTCTCCTGCCAGGAGGCTGCCGGTTCGTCGGCCGAGATCGCGCGCGGTCGCGACGTCGCCCGCGAGGAGAAGCTCGGCGCACCCCAGATCGAGCGCGGCCGTGATCGTGGTGCTGGCCCTGATCTGGTCGACGACGATGAGGACGCGGCCGGGCTCGACCCGGGCTTCCCCGGGCACGAGCGCGACGTCGACCCGCACCTCCGTCTCCCCGCCGCTACCGAGCGGCCGGCGACACGTCGGCCAGCTTCGCCGCGATCCGACCCATGAGCGACGTCCACGAGGCGACGAAGGCGTCCGCGCCCTTCGACTGGAGCTCATCGCCGACCGTCGCGACGTCGATCCCGGCCGCCGCGAACCGGGCCAGGAGCGCTTCCGCGGGCGCAGGGTCGGAGGTCAGCGGCTCGCCGACCGCACCGTGGTCGGCGAAGGCGAGCAGCGTGTCCTCGGGCATCGTGTCGACCGTGTGGGGCGCCGCGAGGCCCGTCACGTAGAGCGTGTCGGACGCGGCCGGATCCTTGGTGCCGGTGCTCGCGAAGAGGAGTCGCTGCGGGCGGGCACCCAGGTTGAGCAGCCGCTGCCAGCGGTCGCTCGCGAAGAAGCGCCGGTATTCCACGTATGCCTGGCGACCGACCGCGAGGCCCAGCTGGTTTCGGAGATCGTCCGGCACCCGGTCGGCGACGATCCCGTCCCAGCGGCTGATGAACACCGACGCCACCGACGCGACGTAGGCCGACAGGCCGGCGTCCACCCGACGCTCGATGGCGAGCGTGTAGGCCTCCATGCACGCGACGTACTGCGACGCCGAGAACAGCAGCGTCACGTTGACCGGGACGCCCGCGCGGATCGTCTCCTCGATCGCCGGCAGGCCCTCCGGCGTGCCCGGGATCTTGATGAAGAGGTTGTCCCTGGCACCCAGCCGGTGGAGCCGGACGGCCTCGGCGTGGGTCGCCGCGGCGTCGCGGGCCAGCAGCGGCGAGACTTCGAGCGAGACGAAGCCGTCGACCCCGGCGGTCCGGGCGTGCACCGGCGCGAACAGGTCCGCCGCGCGGCGCAGGTCATCCAGGGCGAGGTCGAAGAAGATCGCCTCCGCCGACAGCCCACGCGCGGCGCCGGCGCGGACGTCCGCGTCATACGCGGCGGTGCTGCCGATCGCCTTGTCGTAGATCGTCGGGTTGGACGTCAGGCCCGTGACGGAGAGCTCCGCGACGTACCGCGCGAGGGTGCCGCTGTCGAGCAGGTCGCGGGTGATGTTGTCCAGCCAGAGGCTCTGGCCGAGATCGTGGAGCCGTGCGGTCGGGTTCACGCTTCCTCCCGGATGTGGTGGTCCGCCCGAACCGGACGGTGGATCGCGGGTCGACCCGAGGGCGCGGCTTGCGCGGTCTGTGCGCCCGTGGCTGCCATCATCGCTCAGGATCCCGTTCGAGGGGTGGGCCGGCACCAGCCAGACATCGATCGTGCGGCCGTCGAGTGGCGTGGGGGCCGATGATGCGGGCGCCGAGGGTCAGGGCGTACCCGACGGCCCCCGCTGCAGGATCTCCGCGAGGAAGGCGGCGGCGGCGACCGCGGCGCGAAGACGGCCGTGCGACCCATGGGCGAACAGGCGGAGGTCGAGCAGCGGCTCCTCGCCGGCCACGGCCCAGGGCACGATGAGAGCGGCCCTGACGAGCGTGTGCGGCCCATCCGCCCGCACCGCGACGGCCAGGCCCACCGGCACACCTGCCCGTCGCGCCACCTCGCGCGCCGCGGCGATGAGCGGGCTCGGGGCAGCATCCGTCCCGCCCGGGTCGGCGATCGCGTCCTGCCCGGCGCCCGCGTCCGGCACGGCGCCCGCGGGATGGATCACGGCCTCGACGAGCTGAGGCACGTCCGACAGGAGCCCCGCGAGCGCGCCGCCCGAGCCCGCCTCGGTCGTCGCGAAGGTCACGCCCTGCGCGGTCGCGACGGCCCCGACCACGTCGCCCCACGTCGCCTCGCCCTCGGCCCGGACGTAGCCCGCGAGGACCTCGCGGATCCGGGACTCGGCCGCCGCGACCACATCCGCGGCGGGCCGTGTCCGACCGCCGGGCTCGACCTCGTCGACCGCCGAGATGCGCACGTCGAGCCAGTCGGCGCGGGCGTACGTCGCGACGACCGGGTTCGCCGCGCGGAACATCGCCTCCCCCAGGGTCTCGACGACGCTCGACTCGCCGATCCCGTACGTCCGGAGGACGCGGACCACCCGGCCGTCGCCGATGCCGCGCTCCCGGAGGCGCGGCATCGCCCACTCGGTCCACATGGGCCGCAGCTCGCGCGGCGGACCCGGCAGGAGCACGGCGATCCGGCCGTCGGGCCGGTCGACCCACCACCCGGGCGCGGTGCCATTCTCGTTCGGGATCGAGGCGGCCGACGGGATGCGCCACGCCTGCTTGAGGTTCACCGCCGGAAGCGGGATCCCCCGCCGCGCGAACATCGCGCGGAGCCAGTCCTCGAGGCCGGGGTCCACCGTCGGCACCTCGCCGACGGCGGCCGCGAGGGCCTCGCGCGTGAGGTCGTCGGGTGTCGGCCCGAGGCCGCCGGTCGAGACGACGAGGTCGACCTCCGCGAGCGCCTCCAGGAAGGCCGCGACGACGAGGTCGAGCCGATCGGGCAGGGCGACGATCCGGCGGACGGCGACCCCCGCCGCGGCGAGGGAGGCCGCGAGCTCCCCGCCGTTCGCGTCCCGTGTCTCGCCGGTCGTGAGCTCGCTGCCGACGGCCAGGAGCTCGGCGGTGAGGATGCGGCGGGCTGTCGCGGAGGGGGCCGGTCCGGTCATGTCTGGGCCTTCCATGGGGCGCGGCACGCGGGGTCGCGCGCCGGCGGTCCCCGAAGCCTACGGGTTGACGATGATCTTGATCGCCCCGCTCGACCGATCGTGGAAGGTGGCGAGCGCGTCCGCGTAGTCGGCCAGCGCGAAGCGGTGCGTCATGATCTCCCGGACCCGCATCCGACCCGACTCGACGAGAGGCATCACGCGGCGCATCTCACCGGCCGACGCGCGCGATCCCACGAGCTCGAGCTCGTCGAGGACGAGGCGCTGGAGCGCGAGCTCCACGGGTACCGTGGGGATGCCGACGACCGAGCACCGACCACCCCGCCGGAGCATGCCAAGGGCCCACACGATGGTCTCGGGGACGCCGGCACACTCGAGGACGACGTCCGCGCCGAGGCCACCCGTCAGATCGCGGACCGCCGCGACCGGGTCCCTATCCGCCGTGTCCACGGTCTCGAAGCCGAGCGACGCGGCCTTCGCGAGCCGCGGGCCGCGTCCCACGACGATCACGCGGCCGGCGCCGCGCGCGAGCGCAGCATCGCCGCCGAGGAGGCCGATCGCGCCCGCGCCGGTGATGGCGACCGTGTCGCCGGGCGCGACGCCGCCCCGGTTGGCGACGTGAAGGGCGATCGACGCGGGGTCGATGACCGCGCCTTCGTCGAACGTGATGCCGTCCGGCAGCCGGAAGACGCACTTCACGCCATGGACCACGTACGTAGCGTCCGACCCCTGCGCGTTGTGGCCGTACTGCCGATGCAGCCCGTCCCTCCCGTAGTTCTCGCAGAGGTTGTATCGACCCTCGACGCACTTCTGGCAGACGCCGCAGGCGTCGTGCGACGTGCCGGCGACCCGCTCTCCGATCCTCCAGCCGTACCGTGCGGCGCCCGGCCCGAGGGCCACGATCTCGCCGGCCCACTCGTGGCCGGGAACGAAGGGGAAGGCCGGCGGCCAGAAGCCGGGATAGTCACCGTGGATCAGGTGCGCATCGGTACCGCAGATCGACACCGCGCGGACCCGAGCGAGCACCTCGTTCTCCGCCGGCATCGGGACCGGGACCTCCCGGATCTCGAATCGGTCGGGCTCCAGGACCACGAGCGCCTGCATCGTCGGGGGGATGAGGGGCGCGCCGCCGATGACGTCGAGAGGAACGGACACGGGGACCTCCGGGATGATGCCGCCGACCGGCCCCGCCGGCGCGGCGCGTTGATGCGTCACCGTCGCCCTGCATCCGCCAGGAGCGCGATGACCTGCTCCGCCACGCGCTCGGGCGAGAGGCCATACAGATCGAGCAGGTCGGCGTTCGAGGCGGACTGCCCGAACGTGTCCGCGATGCCGAGCCGCTTGACGATCGTGGGTCGCTGGTCGCCCAGCGTCTCCGCCACCGCTCCGCCGAGCCCGCCGATCACCGTGTGCTCCTCGACCGTCACGACGAAGTCGGTCCGCTCGGCGGCCGCGACGACGGCCGGCACGTCGAGCGGCTTGAGCGTGGGGACGTGGAGCACGTGTGCGTCGACACCCCGTCCGGCGAGCAGATCGGCCGCGTCCACGACCCGGGGCGTCTGGGCGCCCGTGCTGATCAACGTCACGTCGGCGCCCGCGCGGACGATCACGGCCTTGCCCGCCTCGAATGCGTACCCGCCGTCGAAGAGGCGCTGGGTCGCGTCGCGGACGAGGCGGACATAGACCGGGCCGTCGTACGCCGCGGCCCACCGGAGGACCTGCTCCGTCTCGACGTCGTCCGCCGGCGACACCGTGACCATCCCGGGCATCGCCCGCATGATCGCGACGTCGTCCACGACCTGGTGCGACTTGCCCGCCGCTCCCACGAACAGGCCCGCGTAGGAGCCGATGATCTTGACGTTCATGCGCGGCTGGGCGATCAGCACGCGGATCTGGTCGAGAGGCCGCACGACCGCGAACGCGACGAACGTGCTCACGAAGGGGATCATCCCCGCGCTCGCGAGGCCGGCCGCGACGCCGAGCATGTTCTGCTCGGCGATGCCCATCTCGAGGAAGCGCTCCGGGTGGGCGCGCGCGAAGATCTCCGCCCTCGTCGATGTGCCGAGGTCGCCGTCGAGCATGACGATGCGCTGATCGTCGTCGGCCAGCGCCGACACGGTCTCGCCGAAGACCTCGCGCATCGCGCGACCCATGGGGAGCGTCATCGGGCAGGCTCCCCGTCGCTGGTGGCGGGCTCGCCGAGCTCGACGAGCGCGGTCGCGTACTCCTCCGCCGTCGGGATCTTCACGTGCCAGAGGTACTCGCCCTCGGCGAACGACAGACCGCGGCCCTTGACCGTGTTCGCGATGATCGCGACCGGGCGGCCGTCTCCGTCGGCCGTTGCCGACTCGAGGGCGCGGACGATCCTCGGCATGTCGTGGCCGTCGACCTCGAGGACCCGCCAACCGAACGCCGCCCACTTCCGGACGAGCTCGCCGGGCTTCGCCGGAGGCAGGCGGTGGTCGGGAGAATCACCCTCCCAGCCGTACTGCTGGAGCCCGTTCTGGTCGACGATCGCCACGAGACGGTCGAGCCCGTAGCGGGCCGCGACGAACGCCGCCTCCCACACGGAACCCTCCTGGCACTCTCCGTCCCCGAGCAGCACGAACGTCCGGCTCCCGCGGCCGCCCAGCCGCGCGGCGAGAGCCATGCCCACGGCCGCCGAGATGCCCAGCCCGAGCGACCCGGTCGACATGTCGAGCCCCGGCAGACGGTTCATGTCCGGGTGGCCCTGGAGACGGGTGCCCGCCTGGTCGAACGTCAGGAGCTCTGCGACGGGGAAGTAGCCCCGCAGGGCGAGCGTCGCGTAGAGGCCGACCGACGCGTGGCCCTTGGAGAGGACGAACCGGTCGCGATCGGGCCAGTCCGGCTCCGTGGGCCGGATCCGCATGACCCGGAAGTACAGGGCGGCGAGGAGATCCGCCTCGGACAGCGAGCCACCGAGGTGACCGACACGGACGGCGGTGATCGTCCGGACGATCTCCACGCGGATGCGGCGGGCGACCTCCTCGAGGGCGGTGATGGCGCCGACGTCCGGCGCGGCCGGGGATCCGTCCATGTCAGGCCTCCTGGGGGCGCTCATAGGAGCCGGGCGCGACGGGCGGCGAGAAGGAGCACAGGAGCTCGAGCGGCTCGGGGCCATCGCACTCGGTCGCATGGAACAGCCCGGACGGGATGAAGACGGCGACGCCCGGTTCGAGCTCGGCGCTTCCCTCTGGGCTCACGAGCCGGCCGCGGCCGGAGATGCAGTACACGGTCTCCTCCTCGGCCGCGTGGACGTGGCCGGCCGGCCGGGACCCGGGAGGGAAGATCGAGATGCCCATCGACGACAGGCGTGTCGGCGCGTTCTGCGGACCGAGGTACGAGTGCCACGTGCGGCCCGGAAGCTCCATGATCCCGGACCCGGCCCGGTCGACTCGTGTGAACATCGGCGCTCCTCGAACTCTCCATGGATGACGACGGACCCGTGCGGTGCCCGCTGCGCGAGCGCAGCGCCGGTGCCGTGCCGAACGGCCGGGCTCCGCGGCGGCCCGGACGGATCTCAGGCTCGGCCGGACGCGACCTCCTCGGCCCGGGTCCGGCCCGTCAGGCGGATCAGGTCCTCGTGGAGCTCGAACCAGACGCTGTGGTAGCTGTCGACGCGCGGCGAAGCGACGTAGCGGCCGTCGCCCCCGGTGGCCTGCGCGGCCGCCTGGTCGAGGCGCTGCCGGTAGCCGTCGAGCCTGGGCAGGTCGCCGACGAGCGGCGCCAGCCATGCGTCGGCGTCGGCGTGGAGCGCGGCCAGGCTCGCGAGGACGGTCGCGTCGTAGGCGGCGTCGGAGTGGTCGTTGAACGTCATGGCTCCCTTCGCCTCGCGCGTCTGCCACGCCGTGACGGTCTCCTTCATGCGGCCGTCGAGGACGATGAAGGCGTCCAGGGCGGCGAGCGCCCGCGCCGTGCCCCATCGCGCGCCGTCCTCGGCGATGAGCTCGCTTCCGACGGCCCGGCCGTCCGCGGTCAACCGGAACGACCCGACGGCGATCTCGGCGAGCCCGTCCGACACGAGTCGGTCGAGCAGCGCGGCCGCCTCGTCCTGGCCCGTCCGCAGGCCGACGGCCAGCGCGTCGGGGCCGGCGAAGCCCTTGATCGCGAGAACGCGGATGGCGTCCTCGGCGGTGGCCACCGGCGCGGCGACCGCGCCCGGAGCGACGGAGTCCGCCGGGACCTCGGCCGCGGCGTCACCTTCTCCGATCGGGATCCCGAGCTCGCGCGCCCATGCGAGCAGGGTCGCGGCCTCGGGAACCACGACCCGGGTCCCGCCGACGGCGCCGGCGAAGACCTCGCCGGTCGTGCCGTCGATGGTGATGACGCCCCCCGCGGCGAAGGTCCGGCCTCCGATCGCGACGTCCCCGGCGGCGACCTTCACGCCCGCGGCGCCCACGACCGCCGGGATCCCCCAGCCGCGGGCCACGACGGCCGCGTGGCTCGCGAGACCGCCGCTCGAGGTGAGGATCCCCGCGGACTTCGCCATGCCGTGGACGTCGTCCGGGGACGTCTCCGAGCGGACGAGGATGACGGACCGCCCCGCCTCGCCGGCCTCGGCGGCCGCCTCGGGCGTCAGGGCGATCTCCCCGGAGGCGATCCCGGGCGAGGCCGGCAGGCCCACCGCCAGCGGCGCGTCGTGGCCCGGATCCTCGGTGGCGGTCGTCGGCGGATCGGCCAGGATCCCGGCCACGCGACGCACGGCCTCGTCCCGCGTGAGCGGGAAGTCCGGGTCGTTCGCCATGTCGAGCGCGATGCGGAGCGCCGCCTGCGGGCTCCGCTTCCCGACGCGGACCTGGAGCATCCACAGCTTGCCGCGCTCGATCGTGAACTCGATGTCGCAGAGGTCCGCGTAGTGTCGCTCGAGCGCCGCCGCGTAGCCTCGGAGCTCGGCACCCACCTCCGGCAGCCGCTCGTCGAGCGCCGAGATCGGCATGGTCGCATGGGTGCCCGCCACGACGTCCTCGCCCTGGGCCTGGAACAGGACGTCGCCGTACAGCGCCGGCTCACCCGTGGCCGGATTCCGGGTGAAGAGGACCCCGGTCCCCGACCGCTGGCAACGGTTGCCGAACACCATCGCCTGGACCGTGACGGCGGTGCCCAGGTCGTCGGGGATGCCCTCGTGCGCCCGGTAGGCCTTCGCGCGCTCGCTGTTCCACGACCGGAAGACCGCCTCGACCGCGCCGCGGAGCTGCTGCCACGGATCGTCCGGGGCGGCGACGCCGACGACGTCGTGGTACATCGCCAGGAATCGACGGTGACAGTCGCCGGCGAAGTCGACGTCCCCGGTCGTCTCGGCCAGCCCGACCTCCGTGGTGTCGGTCAGCCCGAGGTTCAGGATCGTGTCCATCATCCCGGGCATCGAGATCGGGGCCCCGGACCGCACGCTCACGAGCAGGGGGTCAGCCGGGTCGCCGAACCGCCGCCCGACCAGGGACTCCATGCGCGCCATGTGGGAGCGCATCTCGTCGTCGAGCCCGTCCGGCCATCCCGAGGCCAGGTATCGCTTGCACACGGTCGTCGTGACGATGAACGCGGGCGGGACCGGCAGGCCGAGCTCCGTGGCCATGACGGCGATGTTGGCCGCCTTCCCGCCGACGAGCCGCCTGAGCTCCGGCGGCGGCAGGCCGTGCGGATGGTCGAAGTCGTACACGTAGCTCACGGTGCCCGGTGTCCCTTCTCCATGGCCGGCGCCGGGGCGCTGGCGACGCCTCCGTCAGACACGCGACGGGACAGCGGTCAGCTTGTCCCAGAGCGACCCCGCGTTGAGGGTCTGGATGTACTCCATCATGTAGCCCTGCCCGATATCGACCGGGAGGCGATCGCGGAAGTTGACGCGGGCGATCGTCTCCTCGCGGGTCCAGCCCTTGCCCACGGCGACGGCCACGGCGGTCTTCCACTCCAGGAGCATCGCGCGCTGGACCTCGACGTACTGCAGCGTCTGCACGGGCCCGTGCCCGGGCACGACGTGGTCCACGTCGAGCGCGCGGATCCGGTCGAGCGACGCGATCCACTCGTCCACGTTCGAGGTCATGAGCCACGTCTGGCACTGCGAGAAGATCGTGTCCCCCGTGAAGACGACGCGCTCCTCGGGGACGTGGACCGCGACCTGGCCGGGCGTGTGGCCGGGCGTGTGGAGCAGGTTGAACGTGTGGTCGCCGACGGTCAGGGACAGGTCCCCGGTGAAGACGATCTTGCCCTTGTTCGGGTCGCGGTAGTACTCGTCCCGGTCGGGCCAGAGCGCGGCGCCCTCCGGATCGTCGAGGTCGGTGCCCCTGGCGCTCGGCCCGGGGATGGACTCGTACGCGTAGGCGAACGGGTCCAGCTCCGGGTACACGACCATGAACCGGTCGTAGAGCCCCCGGTGGTTGACGACCGTCCCGGCACCCTTGAAGTAGTAGTTGCCGAAGATGTGGTCGACGTGGTGCTCGGTGTTGATGAGGTAGCGGATCGGACCGTGCGATTCCGCCTCCGCACGCATGGCCACGGCCTTCGTCGGCAGCTGCGGCGTGTCGATCACGACCACGCCGTCGGACGTGACAACGTAGCTCGGGTTGCAGCCGCGGATCCCGGTCTCCGTCCGGATGCTCGGCGTCACCTGCTCCATCGCGGTCGTGCCTCCCCCTACTGCGTGGCGGTCAGGCCACCGTCGATCCCGAGGATCTGGCCGGTGACGAACGACGACGCGCCGGATGCGAAGAAGATGACGGCGCCCACGAGGTCGCCGGTCTCACCGACCCGGCCGAGCGGGATCCGCCCCACCACGCCGGCCTTGAAGGCCGGGTCGCCGAGGAGCATCGCGACCTGCGGCGTGTCCACGAATGTCGGCGCGATCGCGTTCACGGTGATCCCGTACTTCGCCCATTCGGTGGCCCACTGGCGGGTCAGGGAGCTCACGGCGCCCTTCGCGGCCACGTACGCGGAGTAGCCGCTGTTGATCCCCAGCTGGGCACGGACGGACGAGATGTTGACGATGCGGCCGCCCTGGCCCGCCGTGATCATCTGCCGGACCACGGCCTGCGTCGCCACGAGCGTGCTCCGCAGGTTCAGCTCGAGGATCCAGTCCCACGCGTCGCGCGGGTAGTCCTGGGCGTCGAAGATCACCTTGCCGGCGCCGCCGCCGACCGCGTTCACCATGATGTCGATCCGGCCGAACGTCTCGACCGCCCTGGCGACGGCCATCTCCGCCTGGGCCTCGACCGTCGCGTCGACGGTCACCGCGAAGCTCTCGACGCCGAGGGCCCGCACCTTCTCGGCCGCCTCCTCGCCGCGCTCCTCGGAGATCTCGGAGATGACGACGCGCGCGCCGGCGGACCCGAGGGCCGCGGCGATGGCCGAGCCGATGGCCCCACCCCCGCCCGAGACGAAGGCCACGCGGCCATCAAGCCCGAAGGCGTCGACTGAGCTCACGCTGTTCTCCTTGCTGCATGCGCGGGAACGACGCTGGCCGGGCCCGGAGGGAGGGCCCGGCTCCACGTCGTCGAATCATGCGGCCTCCGGCGGATCACGAGTTGCCGGGGAAGACAAGGCTGAGCGGCCCCTCGCGGCCGGGCTCCGGCCACCGGGCCGTCACCTCCTTCTGCCGGGTGAAGAAGCGGATCGAGTCCTCGCCCCGCATCTGGAGGTCGGCGAAGGCCGAGCCGCGCGTCCCGCCGAAGGAGAGGTACCCGGCGGGCACGGGGATCGCGACGTTGATGCCGATCATGGGCACGTCGACCTCGAGCTCGAAGCGACGGGCAGCCCCGCCGCTGTTCGTGAAGATCGCGGTCCCGTTGGCGTACTGGTGTTCGTTGATGAGGTGCAGCGCCTCGTCGAAGGTCGTGCACCTGACCATGCCGAGGACCGGGCCGAAGATCTCCTCGCGGTAGATCTCCATCCCCGGCGTGACGCCGTCGAAGAGCGTCGGCCCCAGGTAGAAGCCGTCGGGCTGCGCGGCGCTGTGGAACGGCCGGCCGTCCGCGACGATCTCGGCTCCCTCCGCGACGCCCTTGTCGATCCACTCGATGACGTTCGCACGGTGCTCCGCCGAGTAGAGCGGGCCCATGTCCGAGGTGGCGTCCATGCCGTCGCCGACCCTGAGCTTCGCGATGCGCTCCTCGACGAGCGGGCGGAGCCGGTCGCCGGCGTCGCCGACCGCGAGAACGAGCGTCTGTGCCATGCAGCGCTCGCCGGCCGAGCCGTAGCCGGCTGCGACCGCGGCGTCCGCGGTCAGCTCCATGTCCGCGTCGGGCAGGACGATCATGGCGTTCTTCGCGCCGGTGTACGCACCCACGCGCTTGCCGTTCCGGGTGCCGGTCTCGTGGACGTACCGCCCGACCGGCGTCGAGCCCACGAACTGGATCGCGGCCACGTCCGGGTGCCCGAGGATCGCCGCGACGGCCTCGCGTCCGCCGTACACGACGTTGAAGACGCCGTCCGGGAGCCCAGCCTCATGCCAGAGCTCGGTCTGGAGCTGCGTCGCACCGGGCGTGTGCGAGGACGGCTTCCAGACGAACGTGTTGCCACACATCAGCGCGAGCGGGTAGATCCACATCGGGACCATCACCGGGAAGTTGAACGG
>CAIYQJ010000325.1 GCA_903928275.1 uncultured Chloroflexota bacterium | reverse complement strand
GGGTCGGAGGTCGTCGGCAAGTCCGGCAGCTTCGGCAACTATGTCGTGGACGTCCGCGTCGGAGACCCCGGCTCGGAGAGCATCCAGGTCGTCGTCGGATCGATCATCGTCGCGACCGGCTTCGACGCCTACGAACCCACGGCCGGAGAGTTCGGCTACGGGATGGACGGCGTCGTCACGCTCGCGGAGTACAAGAAGCTCATCGACGGATCCACCGGGACCCTTACATACCGCGGGAAGGCCGTCCGGAGCATCGCCTACGTCTACTGCGTCGGCAGCCGACAGCCCACCGGCGAGGGCGGCAACGAGTGGTGCTCGCGCTACTGCTGCACGGCAGCCATCCACGCCTCGATCGAGACATCGCACCTCGACGCATCGATCCGCCAGTTCCATCTCTACCGCGATATCCGCGCCTACGGGAAGTACGAGACGCTCTACACCGAGTCCCGGAAGCTCGGATCGGCCTACCTGCGCTTCCCGGACGACCAGCCGCCGGCCATCGCCGCGAGCGCGGACGGGCGGCTCGTCGTGACGGTCCGCGACCAGCTGACCGGGGGCGAGGAGCTCGCGATCCCGGCCGACCTCGTGGTCCTCGTCACCGGGATGGTCGCCCGGGAGAACAAGGAGCTCACGAGCACGCTGAAGCTGCCGCTCGGAGGCGACGGCTTCTTCAACGAGATCCATCCCAAGCTGCGCCCGGTGGAGACCGTCGTGGACGGCGTCCTCATCGCCGGCAGCTGCCAGGGGCCCAAGAGCTCGGCGGAGAGCGTGGCGTCCGGCCTCGCGGCCGTGACGCAGAGCGCGGCGGTCCTGCGCAAGGGCTTCACCGAGCTGAGCCCGCTCGTCGCGGAGGTCTACGCGGAGACGTGCACGGCGTGCGAGAAGTGCCTCACGGCCTGCCCGTACGACGCGATCTCGATGACGACCGTGGACGGCCGCGCCGTCGCGACGATCAGCGAGATGACCTGCAAGGGCTGCGGCGGGTGCGTCCCGGTCTGTCCGGACGACGCGATCGACCTTCGCGGCTACACGAACGCCCAGATCCGGGCACAGATCGAGAGCCTGCTCGAGGTGGCGGTCGCATGAGTACCGATACGACGCTCCGGGAGATCCGGGAGGTCGTCCGCGAGGAGATGGTCATGCACGTCCGGATCCTCGAGGCGCTGAGGGAGGGGCCCCGCACGGTTCCCGAGATCGCCGAGGCCATCGGCGCGCCGACGCGAGAGGTGGTGGTCTGGGTCATGGGCATGCGCCGCTACGGCTGGCTCAGCGAGATCAAGGGCTCGGAGGGCGACGGCTACTTCCGCTACCAGGCAGAGGAGCGAGCATGACCACGACGGCCGACCTGGGCCTGTACGGGGAGATCCAGAAGTACGGCGCCGCGGACATGACCGCCTGCTTCAGCTGCGGCAACTGCACGGCGATCTGCCCGCTCTCCGAGAACGACGCGACCTTCCCACGGCGGATGATCCGCTACGCCCAGGTCGGGATGAAGGACGCTCTCCTGTCGAGCAAGGAGCTCTGGAGCTGCTATCACTGCGGCGAGTGCTCCGAGAGCTGCCCCACCGAGGCGGACCCCGGCGAGTTCATGGCCGCCGCCCGGCGCTACGCGATCGCCAGCTACGACGTCACGGGCCTCGCCCGCGCCATGTACCTGTTCCCGGTGATCGGCACTGCGATCGCGGTCACGCTCGCCGCGTTCTTCGCGCTGTTCATGTACACCGCGCACGGGCCGCAGGACGCCGAGACACTCGCGCTGTTCCAGTTCATCCCGTCCGAGCTCATCCACAACCTCGGGATCGTCGTCATGGTCCTCGTCGTGCTCGCGGGGCTCGCCGGCATCGTCCGGATGACGCGCCGGGTCGCGCACCGCGAGGGCGTCGGCCTGCGGACCGTCTTCGGCGACCGGGGAGCCGTCGCCCGGTCCGCCCGGGCCGCCTGGAGCTCGATCGGTCGGGAGTCGCTCGCGCAGACCCGCTTCCGCGAGGAGTGCGACGCGGATCCGGTCGTGCCGTGGTACCGGCGCCGCTGGCTCATCCACGCCCTGGTCATGTGGGGCTTCCTCGGCCTCCTCGCCGCGACCGTGCTCGACTACGGACTGGAGCTCATCGGGGTGAAGGCGACCGGGACCCCGGTGCCGATCTGGTATCCCGTGCGTCTCCTCGGGACCGTCGCCGGGCTGGCGCTCGTCTACGGCAGCTCGGTGATGATCGTGGAGCGGGCTCGCCGCGCGAACCGCTCAGTCCTGAAGTCGGACCCATCCGACTGGACGCTGCTCGCGCTCGTGTGGATCACCGGCGTGACCGGGTTCGCGATCGAGCTCGCGCTGTACCTGCCGCAGCCGCCGGCCTGGGGCTACTGGTTCTTCCTCTTCCACGTCGCGGTCGCCATGGAGCTCGTCCTCCTCGCGCCGTTCATGAAGCTCGCCCACGTCGTGTACCGGCCCGTCGGGCTGTTCTTCGCTGCGCTCGCGCGTGAGCCGGAGGCCGTGCCGACCGGCCGCCAGGTGGGGGTCGCGGATGGCTGAACCTCATCGGCATGTCGCGGCCGGCGTCACGCCGCGCCGCACGAGCGCCCCGGTCGAGCGCCGATCCCCGATCGCCAGGTGCCGGTGGGAGCCGGCCGGACCCCAGGGAGGACCCCGATGACATCCAGTCTCCCCAGCGTCGCACACGAACACCACGAACGCCTGATGCACGGCGTTGACCGCATGCCGGCGCTCGGCGATGCGATCCTCGTCGCGAAGCCCGTCGACCTGAAGACACCGATCGCCGAGATGGACGCGTTCCTGTCCGGGACGCTCGTCCCGCACCTCGAGGCCGCGGAAGCGACCCTCTACCCCGAGCTCGACCGGATGATGCAGAACCGTCACTCGATGACGCCGATGAAGCGCGAGCACGAGGAGATCCGGAAGCTGGTCACCGACTTCCACACGGTCGGGCAGGAGCTCGTCACGCTCACGCCGAGCCTGGCGCGATCGCTCGCCCTCCGCCGGATCGTGTTCCGCCTGTACGCGCTCCTCAAGGTCCATCTTGCCGAGGAAGAGCTGTACGTGGGCGTCGTGAACAAGGGCGTGACCCAGGAGGCGGCCGACCTGCTCGCGGCGGCGCTCAAGCACCCGCTCGCGGATCCGGCCTGAGCGGAGCAGGCGGCCGCACGGGGCCGAAAGCGGTGGGTGAGGAGGGGCCCGAACGGTCGGCGTCATCCCGGTCGAGCTCGCTCGGCTCCGCCGCCGACAGCTATGCTCCGAGGTGGATGAACGCATCGAAGCGAGCCGGACATGCCGAAGGCCTCCCGGCGTCCACGACAGCCGCGTCCGTGGTCACGGCCACGCCCGTGGTCGCGGACCAGGTCGACGCGGTCGCGTCCGACCGGGATGACGCCGGCGTCCCCATCCATCGTGGCTGGGCCCCGCTCGGCGGCCGTCGGCGATGGATGGAGCCGTTCGCCATGGTCATCCTTGCGGGCGGTCCCACGCACGGGTACGCGATCATCGGCGACCTCGAGGAGATGGGGATCACCGGCGGGTCGATCGACGTCGGCCAGGTCTACCGGACACTCCGCGAGCTCGAGGAGGCCGGCCTGGTGACGTCAGCCTGGTCGACGGAGCCGGAAGGTCCGCGGCGACGCGACTACGAGCTCACCGATTCCGGGTACGCGGCCCTCGACGAGTGGGCGGCCGTGATGAAGGAACGTGCTCGCCTGATCGGCGAGTTCGACGGCCGGTACCTCGAGTGGGTCGCGCGGGATCGTCGCGCCCCGTCCTGACGGCGTCGCGGCCCGGGCGCGGCCGGGCGCGCCCACCTGTCGTGGGGGCCGGCCGGACGCCCTCCGTGCGCACGTCGGTCAGAGCGGCTGCTCGCATGCGCGCACGATCGAACGCAGGAGCTCGTCCTTCTCCGGCTCCGTGAGGTTGTGGTCGAGGACGCCGAGGTAGAGCTCTTCCTCGGCGAGGTGCACCTTCACGAGCGAATGCAGGCGGTAGAGAGCCCGGCGGAACACGATGCCGTCGTCCTGGTCCAGCTCGCCGGCTTCGAGCGTCGTCGCGAAGTCACCGAGCGAGTCGATGAGCCGCAGGAGCTCCTCGTGCTCGCGGCGCATCGGCGCCATCGAGTGGCGACCGGCCATGAGCGCCTGGAGCGGCTCGTACAGCGACGACTCGATCGCGCTCATGTGGCGGACGAGGCGGGTGCTGATGAACGCGTACTCGGGTCGGAAGGCGTCCCACAGCGCGGCCGCGTCGGCATGGCCGATCGAGTCGGCGATGCCGGGCAGCCGGTCGACGTGCTCGGCGATCCGTCCGTGATGCTCGTGGCTCGTTTCCGAGAGGGAGCGCACGTGGGGTCGTCCTTCCCTGGGT
>CAIYQJ010000324.1 GCA_903928275.1 uncultured Chloroflexota bacterium | reverse complement strand
CTGCTCCTCGAGCTCCCCCTGGGCGCGCCGGAGCTCCTCGTTCTGCATCTCGAGCTCGACCTGGTGGACGCGCAGCTCGTGGACGATCGCCGCGACGTCCTCGGGGACGGGTGCCGAGTCGTCCCGGGGCAGGGTCGCGGCGGCAACAGCGAGCGCGTCGAGGCGGTCCTCGGCCTGCCGGCGCAGCTCGGCGGCCTGCGCCGCAGGTCCGTCGCCGGGTGAGTCCCCTTCGAGCGCGTCCACCAGGATTGCTCCGATCACCCCGAGCGAATGGTTCCGGGTACCCGCGCCCGTGACCGCGCGGGGCCTGTCTCGAGCGTAGCAGTCCCGTCATCCGGCGGACTCCGTAGGTTTCACCGTGACGTTCGCCGATGTCGTCACCCCGGCCTGTGCCTACGCCCCGAGGACCTCGCGGACCTTCGCCGTGAGCTCGGCCGCCGTGAATGGCTTGCCCAGGAGGTGCGTGCCCGGCGGCACGATGCCATCGGTCGTCGCGACCGAGCCGGGGTAGCCCGACATGAGGAGGATCCGGGTCCCGGGGTGGGCCGCGGCGATGCGTCGAGCGAGCTCCTCCCCGCCCATCATGGGCATGCTCACGTCGGTGACCACGAGGCCCACCCGGCCGGGATACGTCGCCAAGGCCTCGAGGGCCGCCGTCCCGTCGGGCGCGACGAGGACCGCGTAGCCGGCGCCCGACAGGATCCGCTCGGTCAGCCGCCTGACGCCCGGGTCGTCCTCGACGACGAGGATCGTGGTGGTGCCCGACGCGGCGGGTCCGGGGTCGCGTACCGAGCGCGGCGCCGGCACCACCTCGCCGACTGCCGGCAGGTAGAGCGTGAACGTGGAGCCGTGCCCGGGCTCGCTCTCGATCGTGATGGTGCCGCCACTCTGGTGCGCGATCCGCAGGACGGTCGGCAGGCCGAGCCCCGTCCCGCCGTCCGGGCCCTTGGTCGTGAAGAACGGCTCGAAGATGCGCTCCTGCGTCGCCGCGTCCATCCCGCTCCCGGTGTCAGTGACCGAGAGCGCCTCGTAGCGGCCGGGTGCGAGGGCCGCGGGCCGGCCGGCGTCCGCGTCGCCGAACACCTCCTCGCGGGTGGTGATCGTGAGGGTGCCGCCGCCGGGCATCGCATCGCGCGCGTTCACCGCGAGGTTCATGAGGACCTGGCCCAGGCCGGCGCGGTCGGCCCGTACCCGTCCGACCGATGAGCCGGGGTCGTGCGGCTCGGACCGGAGCTCGATCCCCGCCCCGATGAGGCGGCGCAGCATCGGTGCGATCTCGCCGACGACGGCGTCGAGCTCGAGCTCCTCGGGAACGATGGCCTGCTGCCGGCTGAAGGCGAGGAGCTGCCGGGTGAGCACCCTTCCCCGGTGGGCCGCGTCCTCGATCTCTCCCAGCGCCACCTGTTGCGGGTCGCCGGGCGGCAGCTCCGCGCGAACGAGCTCGGCGTTGCCCGCGATCACCGCGATGAGGTTGTTGAAGTCGTGCGCGATCCCCCCGGCGAGATGGCCCACGGTCTCCATCTTCTGGGCCTGGAGGAGGAGCGCCTGCGTCTCGTGGAGCTCGGTGATGTCGGCGGCGGTCCCGCGGAGCGCGGTGACGACACCGTCGGCATCCCGGACGACTTCGGCGCGCGCGAGCAGGCGGCGGGTGGTCCCGTCCGCGCGGACGAGGTCGCCCTCCACCTCGAAGGGTTGCCCGGTCTCGAGCGACCTGGCGGCGGCCCAGTTGATCCGGGCGGCCGTCTCCGCGGTGTAGAACCGTGCCTGCTCGGCGAACGTGGGGGCCGGGCCGTCCGGCTCCACCCCGAAGATGCGGAACGTCTCCTCGGACCAGGTGACGGCGTCGGCGGCCGGGTCCCACGTCCAGCTCCCCACGTGCGCGATCCGCTGCGCCTCCGCGAGCTCAGCCCCCCTCCGCGCGAGCTCGTCTTCCGCCAGCTTGCGCTCGGTGACGTCCCGCGTGACCACGACCGCGCCCGTCCCGGGCCCGCCCACCGGCGCGGCGCTCACGGACGTCCAGACCGTGGAGCCATCCTCGAGGAGGACACCGATCTCCACATCGGTGACGGTCGCACCGGTGTCGATCGCGCGGGAGCTCGCGAACTCCTCGGGCGGCATCGTCGTCCCGTCCGGCCGGATGAACCGCCGTTCGCGGAATCCCCTGGCCGCGATCTCCTCGGTTCCGAGGTGCAGCTCCCGGCCGAGCGCGGGGTTGGAGCGGACGATCCTGTGCTCCCCGTCGACCACGGTGAGGCCGATCGGCAGCACGTCGAAGATCGCGGTGAGCTCGGCCTCGCGGCCGGCGAGCGCCAGCTCCGCCTGCCTGCGCTCGGTGATGTCTCGTCCCTCGCCCAGGATGGCGACGGGTCTGCTCTCGTCGTCCCGCACGACGCTGAACCGGCTCTCCGACCAGACCGTGGTGCCGTCCTTGCGGTAGTACTCCAGCTCCAGCGTGATGACGGGATCGTAGTCGGGGTCGGCCATGATCCTGGGCAACTCGGCCCCGAGCAGATCGAGCACGACCCGGAGCGACTCCGGCGCGAGGTTCCCCTCGAGCGGCAGGTCGGAGAGCTCCTGGGCCGTGAAGCCGCGGAGCCTCTCCGACGATGGACTCTGGTACGTGACCCTCATGTTCATGTCCGTCAGCCACACGAGGTCCGTCGTGTGCTCCGCGAGCAGCCTGTACCTCGCCTCGCTCGCGCGCTCCGCCTCCTCCGCCTGCTTGCGCTCGGTGATGTCGCTCATAACGCCCGTGATGCCGGGCGGGATCCCGCGCCCGCTGACGGGGCTGCTCCTGACGACGACCCACCGGACGGCCCCCGTCTTGTCCAGGACCCTGAACTCGTGCGCGGCGCTGATGCCGGCAGCGGTCTTCGCGAACGCCCCTGCCAGCCCGACCCGGTCGTCCGGGTGGACGAAGCGAGAGAAGGGTGTGTCCTCCACTTCGTCGGTCGTGTATCCCGCGAGCCGTTCGATCGCCGGGCTCACGTAGGTGAATGTCCCCTGCAGGTCGAGCGTGAAGATGACGTCGCTGATGTTCTCCACGAGCGCGCGATACCTCTCCCGCGAGGACAGCAGCTCATCCTCCGCCCGTCGGGCGTCCGTGACGTCCTCACCGATGCTCGCGACGCTGACGGCGTGCCCGGTCGCATCGCGCAGGACCGTGTTGTTCCACGCCACGAGGCGTCGCCCACCCGACCGCGTGACGATCTCGTTCTCGTAATGGCTCGGGATCTCGCCGGTCGCGATCGACTCGAGGAAGATCCCTCTTACCGGCTCGCGAACGTCCGGCGGGAGGAAGAGGTCGAACCAGTTGCGGCCGAGCACCTCGTCCCGCGTCCAGTCGGTATGGTCGAGGAGGAAGTCGTTGCAGAAGGTGACGCGGCCGTCCGAGTCGAGGATGACGCCGACGAGCGCGATCCCCTCCAGGATGGCGAGGAGCCGGCGTTCGCTCTCGCGGTGCTCGGCCTGGCTCTTCTCGACCTCGCCGGCGGCCCTGCGCAGGTCGGTGATGTCGGTGGACGAGGTCACGACCGCGTACGGCCGTTGCTCGCCCGCATGGAAGAGCGGCACGGAGTCGGTCGAGATCCACGTGAGCGTCCCGTCAGGCTTGTGGATGCCCATGATCACGTCGGAGCACGGCTCGCCGGTGGCCAGGGTGGTCATGGCGGGGTGCTTCTCGCCCGGGAACGGGGACCCGTCCTCGTGGACCGCACGCCAGCGCGGGTCGATGGGCGTGCGCCTGGCCATCTGGTCGAGCGTGAGACCGAGCATCGCCTCGGCGCTCGCGTTGGCCGCCTCGATCGTGCCATCGGCGCCCTGCAGCACGATCGCCTCGGACAGCGCGGTCACGACAGAGCGGTACCGCTGCTCGCTCTCGCCCAGCGCCATCGCAACCCGATCGCGCTCCGTGATGTCGCGCACGAACCCATCGGTGCCGAGCACGGCGCCGTCGTCGTCCCGGTATGGCTGGGCGTTGATCGATGCGGCGAACGTGCTGCCGTCCTTCCGGCGGCCCGAGCAGTAGAAGTCGGTCACGGAGCCCTGCTCGCGGAGCTTCGCGAACATCGCCTCCCGGTCCGGCTCGTCCGCGTAGAACGAGACGGCGGGCAGGCCGATCATGTCCGCCTCGGACCCGTAGCCGAACATGCGGGCGGCCGAAGGGCTCACCATGACGAGTCGACCATCGCGATCGGCGCGGAGGTAGGCGTCCTGGACGTTGTCGAGGATCCCCCGCAGCAACGCCTCGCTCTTCCCCAGGGCAGCGACCGCGCGTCGCCGCTCGCCGACGTCGCGCACCTGCGAGAGGACGTGGGCCTCGCCGCCCACCAGGATCATCGCGCCCGAGTAGGCGCACTCCAGGACCTCGCCCGCCTTGTTGCGGAATGCGAAGTCGAGGCCGTTCACGGTGCCGTCCCGCTCCAGGGCCGCGATGCACCGGGCTCGGTCCGCGAGATCCGCCCAGAGTCCGAGCGCGATGGTGGAGCTCCCGAGCGCCTCCTCCCGCGCGTACCCGGCCAGGGTCACGAAGCCGTCGTTGACCTCCGCGATGCGCCCGTCTTCGAGCCGCGACAGGAGGTTGGCGTCGGGGCTGCTGCGGAAGGCCGCCGCGAACTTCTCCTCGCTCAGGCGCAGCGCGTCCTCCGCGCGCCTGCGGTCGGTGATGTCGGCGGCGATGCCGTCGTAGCCGACGACCGTGCCGGTCTCGTCCATGACGGGGGTGCCGTTGGAGCTGTGCCAGCGCCATGACCCATCCGCGTGTCGCACGCGGTATTCGATCCCGGCCTGGCTCCCTCCCTTCTCCGTGACCGCCTGCAGGAACGCCTCGCACCTCGCGAGGTCATCGGGATGGACGAATCGCTGGAATGGCCTTCCTACGACCTGGTCCGTCGCGTGGCCCACGAGCGTCGTCCAGGCCGGGGAGACGAAGGTGAACACCCCGTCCGCGCTGAGCGTGTAGATGATGTCGTGGCTGTTCTCGACCAGGAGACGGTACGTCCGCTCGCTGTCACGCAGCTTCCGCTGCGTCTCGCGGATGCGGAGGAATGCGTCGATCCGCGCGAGGAGCTCGAGCTTGCCGATCGGCCGCACCATGTAGCCGTCCGCGAAGCCCCCGTCCAGGCCTTCCGCCTGGTCGACGGCGGAGACCCTCTCGCCCGAGAAGAGGATCACGAAGACGTCCGCGAGCGCCGGATCGCCCTTCAGCTGCCGCGCCACGTCCACGCCGCTCCCGTCGGGGAGGACGACGTCGAGGAGGACCAGGGCGGGATGGTGGCGGTGCGCGAGCTCGATGGCCTCGGCCGCGCTTCCTCCGGCGAGGACGTGGAATCCTGCCTGCTGAAGGTTCCGCTCCGTCAGACGCCTGACGCCCGGGTCGTCATCCACGATCAGGACGGTCAGCGCCGCGCGGGCCACGCGGGTACCGCCCGGCGGGTCGGGGGTCCCGACGATCGGCTGGGGCGGGTTCTCAGCCACGGGATGCTCCGGTCACATCCGGCGCTGGGTGGCCGGCGAGGCAGCCTTCCGGCAGCATGAACCCGAATACCGCGCCCCTGCCCGGCCCGTCTTCCACGAACATCCGACCGCCGTGGGCCTCGATGATCCTGCGCGCGATGGCCAGGCCCAGGCCGATGCTGCGTTCGCCTCCGGGCTTCGCCTCCCCACCGGCGGCGAACGCCCCGAACAGGCGCGCCCGCTGCGCCGGCGCGACGCCCGTGCCCTCGTCCGCCACCCACACCCGGACCTCGCTCGCGACTCGCCTGCTGCCGATCGTCACGCATCCCTCTGTCGGCGAGTGCTCGACCGCGTTGCTCAGGAGGTTGGTGAGCACCTGCTCGATCTTCGCACCATCGACCAGCAGCTCTCTAGCGGCCGGGTCGAGCTCGGTCTCGACGCGGATCGTCCGGCTGACCGCCGCCGGGCCGACCAGCGTGCGCGCGGCCCGGAC
Source organism: uncultured Chloroflexota bacterium (assembly GCA_903928275.1). GTDB lineage: Bacteria > Chloroflexota > Limnocylindria > Limnocylindrales > CSP1-4 > CAIYQJ01. Next base: position 948 of record CAIYQJ010000324.1, on the reverse strand, counting down.
CAGGTCGCCGAGGTCCGCCACCCGGACGTCGAGGCTCAGGCGCCCGGCCTCGATGACGCTGACGTCCAGGAAGTCGTCGATCACGCCGCGCATGCGGTCCGCCGCGGTGCGGATCGTCTGCAGGAACTCCTGCTGTTCGACGGACAGGACGCTCGTCGCTTCGTCGATGAGGAACTCGGCATAGCCCAGGATGAGTGCGACGGGCTTGCGCAGATCGTGGGCGGCCATCCCGAGGAACTGGTTCTTGAGCGCGCTGAGCCGGTCCAGCTCCGCGTTCTTCAGGGCGAGCTCGCGGCTGAGGTCGCTCAGCTCGCGGTTGAGCGCCAGCACGTCCCGCCGCAGTCGCTCCTGTTCGTCGGCGTCCACCTCGCCGAAGAGCAGGTGGCCGTCGCCGGTCTCCTCCACCGTGACCTGCAGGGTCTGCGGCAGGCCCGCGGCCGTCACGACGTTGAGCAGCCGGGGCCGACCCGATTCCCCCAGCCATCCCGGCAGCGAGAAGTCGCCCGCGAAGTCGAGCAGCATCGCGCTCAGCGGGAGCCCCACGAGCGGCAGGCCCGTGAGCGTCCGGGCATGTCGGTTCGCGTCGAGGATCACGCCCTCCCGGTCCACGCGCACCACGACGACGCTCGCGCGGTCGGCGAGGAAGCGCAAGCCGAGATCGGCCGGGACGGGGCCGGCGTCAGCGTCCACGGGCGTGCACCCGCTCTTCCGGCCCATCGACGCCGCCACCGCTGGACGCACCGGCGCGCATCAGGCCCGCCGTCGCGCCTGCGCCAGGGTCGCCTCGACCGCTGCGATCCACTCGGCGGGGAAACGGCCGGTGTCGGTCATCCACGGGCGGAGGCTCTCGACCGCGCCCTCACAGCCTTCGAGCTCGTCGGCGACGGCGGACCCGAGCAGTCTCCCGGTGCCCGGGAGCCGCGCGCTCCATTCCGGCCCCACGGCGCG
>CAIYQJ010000323.1 GCA_903928275.1 uncultured Chloroflexota bacterium | reverse complement strand
GCGGGGACGTAGCCCGGGGCGTCCGGCCGCTTTGTCGTCATCGGCCGTTGCCGGAGCCGACGACCCCGGCCGCCCAGCGTGCGCGATCGCGCATCCACGCGGCGAACGTCGCGAGGATCGCCGCGCGGTCGTCCGACCCCAGGCCGCGCGCGAGCGGCACCGGGAAGAACGAGACGAAGACCGGCGCGTCGCCGTCGGTGGACCACGCGCCGACGAACGACGCGATCTTGCGGTCCGCGATCTCCCGCTGGCACAGCACCGCCGCCAGGTCGGCGGCGGCCTCGTCGCTCCCCGAGCGTACCGGGATCCGCAGGCGCATCGCGAGCCCCGCGCCGAAGTCGGGGTGGCGCTCGCCGAACGAGATCCGGAGCAGGGCGGTCGTCGCAGGCGTCGTCGCGAGCCACGCGGCCTCATGGGCGGCGGGCGGCGTCGTCCGGTCCCGGCGAGCGGCGTCGAGGAGGGCGCGGACGCGCTCGGGTCCGGAGCCGGCGGCGCCGTCCACGGGTCCGCCTCTCTCGCCGCCGACCCCGCCGGAGCCACCGCCCGCGCCGTACGGCAGCTCGGCCGTCAGCGTGTCGGACCCGTGGACGGCGAACGGGAGCAGGCCGAGCGTGCTCCGGGCCAGCGCGCGCAGGTCGCCTTCCGTGAACGGCGTGGAGCGATCGCCGGCCGCCGCGAACGCCGCGCCCGCCTCCACGAGATCGTCGGGCTCCTCGCGCAGGCCCGACGTGGGGTGCGGGCTCGTCGCGACCTCGCCGCCGAGGTGGCCCCGGAGATCGTCGATGGTCGCGTCCCCGATCGCCGGCTGGAGGCCGGCCGCCGAGTAGACGAGCGGGTCCAGCCACGCGTTCCCGGCGTGGCACCACGTTTCGGACACCAGGGCGACCGTGCGCACCCCCGGATCCCATACGAGGCCGTCGATCGCCGCGTGGGCGTTGGCGGCCGCGAGGCGGCTGGCCACGCCGGCGCCCTCGGGGACGTGGCGCAGCAGCGGTGTGGTCGTGGTGACGCGGACGACGGAGAGGCCGTGGAGGACCGTGGGCGGCCCGGCGACCACCGTCGTGGCCAGCCTGCCCGACCACCAGGTGAAGCCGCGCTCCCCCTCCACGGTCCATTCGGGCTGCGCGCCGAACCGCTCCCGGAGGACCTCGACCATCCGGGGACCCTGATCGACGGAGGCAGCGGTCACGGCATCGACATCGCCCGGATCCGCCCCCGAGGGGAGCGCCGGCGACTCCGAAACGAGCGTCGGATCAAAGGGCCGGTCGGGGTCGGCACCGGCGAACGTGTCGGCGAGCGCACGCGCATCGACCGAAGTCATCGAACCTCCTGGGTGTCGGAGCCCCCGGTCGGACGTCCCGGCGGAGCAGCCGGGTCGAGAGCGAAGGGGGCCGCAAGAGGGTACCCGGGTCGGCTACGCTGCGCTCGGGAGACATGGAGGTAGGTGATGGCGGACTCGCGGCAGGACGGCCTCCGGGCGCTCGTGGGAGCGGACGTCGAGGTCCCGCTCGTCACGGGCGAGATGCGGCGCTACGTCAACCTCGACTACGCGGCGAGCGCGCCCGCGCTCCGGACGGTCGAGGAGGGCATCGCGGCGGCGTTGCCCTGGTATGCGAGCGTGCACCGCGGAGCCGGCTTCAAGAGCCAGGTCTCCACCGAGCTGTACGAGCGTGCCCGGGAGGCCGTGCGGACGTTCGTCGGCGGGCGGCCCGATGACGCCGTCATCATCACGCGGAACACGACCGACGCCATCAACCTGCTCGCGAGCGCGCTGCCGGAGGGCACGACCGTCCTCGTCTTCGCCGCCGAGCACCACGCGAACCTGCTCCCGTGGCGCCACGGCACGCGGCGAGGTAGGGTGCGACACCTCCCGGTCCCCGACGGCCCGGAGGACCTCGTGGCGGCGCTCGACGGCGCACTGCGCGAGGAGCGGGCCGGCGGGACGGCGCCGGACGGGACGCCGCGCGCCGGGACGGGGCCGATGCTCGTCTCGACGACGGGCGCCTCCAACGTGACCGGCGAGGTGTGGCCGCTCCGCGCGATCTCGGAGATCGCGCATGCGCACGGCGCCCGCTTCATGGTCGATGCCGCGCAGCTCGCGCCGCACCTCCCCGTGGACATGGCGGCCGACGCGATCGACTACGCGGCGCTGTCCGGGCACAAGCTCTACGCGCCGTACGGCGCAGGCGCGCTCGTGGGCCGGCGCGACTGGCTCGAGGACGCCGAGCCGTTCCTCTGGGGCGGCGGTGCCGTCCGCTTCGTCACGCTCGACGAGGTGCTCTGGGCTCCCCTGCCAGACCGCCAGGAGGCGGGGTCGCCCAACGTGGTGGGCGCGGTCGCGCTGGGGATCGCCTGCGAGACCCTCGCCGCGATCGGGATGGACGCGATCGCACGGGAGGAGCAGGCGTTCCACGCGCACGCGGTGGCGCGCCTGGCCGCGATCCCCGGGGTCCACGTCCACCTGACGTGGGACCTCGCGATGCCGCACATCGGCCTCGTGACGTTCGCCGTGGAGGGTCGGGAGCACGGCCTCGTCGCGGCGATCCTGTCGGCCGAGCACGGCATCGGCGTGCGCCACGGGTGCTTCTGCGCGCATCCCCTCATGCTCCACCTCCTCCATCTCGACGAGCGGGCCGCGGCGGGGATCCGCGACGAGCTCCGCGGCGGCGGCCACCCAGTGATGCCGGGCGCCGTCCGCATGAGCTTCGGCCTTGGGACGGCCGAGCGCGATATCGACGCGGCCGCGGACGCGCTCTCGCGCCTCGTCGCGGAGGGGCCGCGCTGGACCTACTGCGTGAGCCCGCTCACCGGCGAGTGGGAACCGCAGCCCGATCCGCGCCCGTGGCCGGCGCTCCCGCTCGGGGGCGGCATCGAGCGACGGAGGACCGCGGGCGAGGCTTCCTGATCGTCCGACCGGGGCGCAGGTGGCCCGATCCGCGGACCGCCGACCGCCACGGAGCTCGGCGTGAGGCCCCGCGTCAGGCTGTCGCAGGCGCCGGATCCGGCGTCGGGGCGGCGGCGTCGGCCACTGCGACGGCGTGGGCCTCGGGCGCAGCGGCGTCCCGCGCGGCGACGCGCTCCGCCCACCAGCCGTCCGGCGCGGTCATCGCGGCCAGTCCCTCGACGTGAGCGCGCTCCGCGCGCTCGCGGATGCCAAGGAGCATCCGGCGGAACATGACGAAGCTGCCGGGCTCGAACGCGAGGACGATCGGCAGCTGGCGGAGGCCGGCGACCGACTTCGTCGCCGACTCCACGTCCCACTCGGCGAACCGGGCACGGCCGCGGAACAGCAGCCGGGTCGTGCCCTCGGGATCCTCGTGCAGCTCGAAGCAGAACGAGGCGACTCCCGTGGTCTCGTCCTCCGCCTCGAGGAGGAGCATGCGCTCGGGCTCGATCTCGACGACCGGCAGCTCGAACGCCCCGAACGGGATCGCGTCGCCCACTGCGAGACCCTGGAGCTCGGGCACGACGAGCTCGACCGAATGGACGTCGAGCCCCAGCCGGCGTTCGAGGACGTCGTAGCTGTAGAAGCCCGCGCGCCCCAGGCCGAGCTGGACGAGCCATGGCCAGACCTCGGACCGTGCCGCCTCGATCGTGATCCCGTAGGTCACCGCCCACTGCGGGTCGGCGACCTTGTCGTCGCCCGGCATCGGCGTGGCGAGCTCGTCCTCCGTCGCCCCCCATCGCGCGAAGGACGGTCGGAGCCGGCGTTCGTAGTACATCGCCGCGGCCGTCGCAGTGAGGGAGAGGCCAACGGACATGACGACGGCGGTACGCGCCTTCATCGATCGAACCTCCTGGTGGCTGTCGAGACGCGGCACCGGCTGGTGACGTCGCACCGGGCTCGTTGCGCCGCGCCGGGTCAGGCATGGACGCGTCGGGGGGCCGGGCGGGACATCGACCGACGTCCGCCGGTCGGTGGTCGTCCCTCCCCCCGACACGATGCGACGCCCGGGCGGGTTCCGGCAGAGCCGAGCGTCACGGCGACGTCACGAAACGAAGACCGCCCGCGAAGAGCCCGCAGGCCCATCACCGACCGTCTCAGGCGACGAGGCCGGCCCCGTCTGCCGGCTCGACGACGAACACTCGCGGCGTGAGGCCCGTGCGCTCCGGGTACCGCGTCCGGATGGCCTCCGAGAGGCTCTCCACGGCATCGCGACGGACGATGTTCACGGTGCAGCCGCCGAAGCCGCCCCCGGTCATGCGGGCCGCCACGACGCCGTCCACGTCCGTGGCGATCTCCACGAGAGCGTCCAGCTCGGGCGAGCTCACCTCGTACAGGTCGCGCAGCGACGCGTGGCTCTCGGCGAAGAGGCGCCCCACGGCATCGAGGTCCCCGGCCTCGAGCGCGGCGATCGTCGCGACGACGCGCTCGTCCTCCAGGACCACGTGCTCGCAGCGGCGGTACGTCTCCTCGTCGAGGATCGCGCGGATCGGCACGAGCATCTCCGGTGTCACGTCACGGAGCGCGCGCACTGGGTAGCCGCGCCCCGCCAGCGTCTCCACGGCCCGCTCGCACTGGGCGCGCCGCGCGTTGTACTCGCTCGACTCGAGGCGGCGCGGCGAGCCCGAATGGCACACGACGAGCGCGTGGTCATGGAGCGGGAGCCGGACCTCCTCGTGCGCGAGCGTCCGGCAGTCGAGGAGGACGGCACGGTCGGCCCGGCCGCAGGCCGACGAGAACTGGTCGAGGAGGCCGCAGTTGACGCCCACGTAGGCGTTCTCGGCCCGCTGGCAGATCCGGGCGAGGTCGACCGGGTCGATCGACGGCCCGGGCGCCGGCGAGAGCGCCCAGGCGGACGCGAGCTCGAGGGCGGCCGACGACGAGAGGCTGGCGCCCGTCGGCAGCGAGCTCGCCAGGAGGCCGCGGAATCCGCGGGTGGCGACCCCGGCCTCCTGCATGGCCCAGGCCGTGCCGGCGATGTAGTCGACGAAGGTGCCGCGCTTCCCGCCGATCGCGTCGAGGTCGAATGTCGCGTGCTGTCCGGACGCATCGAGGACGAGGTCCACGCGCCGGTCATCCGTGGGGACGAGCGCGATCCGGATCTCGAGATCGATCGCCGCCGGCAGCGCGAGGCCGTCGTTGTAGTCGGTGTGGTCCCCCATGAGGTTGACGCGACCGGGCGCGCGCACCACGACGACCCGCTCGGGATGCAGCGCGACGAGCGGCTCGATCGCCGCGAGCCGCTCGCGGAGCCGGTCGGCCGCCACGAGGGACCGGTCCGCGTCGGGCACGGGTCGACGCCGGGATCGCGGGCGGCCGGAACCTGCCCGTGTCACTGGATGGGCCTCACGAGATCACGTCGGACGGATCGTGCGGCGCCAGCTCACGCAACCGCGCCGCGGTCTCCTCCGCGTACGTGTCGTTGATGAAGGCGCCGGCACCCGTCTCCGAGCCGGCGAGGAACTTCAGCTTGGTCGCCGTCCGATTGGGAGGGTAGAACTCGACGTGCAGGTGGTACCCGTCGTGATCGCCGCCGTCAGTGGGGCGCTGGTGGACGGCCATGATGTACGGGAGGCTCCCGTCGAACAGCGCGTCGTACTTGAGGAGCTGCGTCCGCAGGATCCGTGCCATGCCGGCGATCTCGGCATCGGTGAGCTCGTGGAGCCAGCCCACGTGCCGGCGCGGGATGAGGTGGACCTCGTACGGCCACCGCGCAAAGAACGGCACCACCGCGACCCAGTCCTCCGTGGTCGCCACGATCCGCCGTCCGTCCGCGATCTCCTCGCCCAGGAGGTCGCACCACACGCACCCGCCGGTGCGATGGTTGTGGGCCCGCGCGGTGTCGGCCTCGCGCTCGAGGACCGAGGGCAGCCAGCTGTAGCCGTAGATCTGCCCGTGCGGGTGGTGGAGCGTGACGCCGATCACCTCGCCCTTGTTCTCGAAGCAGAACACCGCGGCCACTTCGGGACGCGCCCCGAGCACGAGCGTCCGGTGCGCCCACACGGCGATGAGCCGCTCCACGCGTTCGAGTGGCTGGTCCGTCAGCGTGCCGTCGTGGACGGGCGTGTAGACGACGACCTCGCACGCGCCGTCCGCCGGCGCGACCGGCATGAGCTCCGTCCCGGCCACGGCGGGAGCGGGCGGATCGCGTCGCAGGGAGGGGAAGCGGTTCTCGAAGACAGCGATGTCGAACCCGGCGCGGGCGATCTCCGTGGGTGCCCCGCCGGGCTTCGTTGGACAGAGCGGGCAGAAGTCCCGCGGAGGCAGGAAGGTACGGTCCTGGCGATGCGTGGCGGTGATCACCCACTCGCCGAGGATGGGGTTCCAGCGGCGCTCGCTCATCGGTCGGCCGGTCGCGTGCGGCGGGTCCGGCGCGGTGCCGGCACGCTGACCGCGTCGGCGGTCGGCCACGCGTAGTAGAGGATGTACCGGCCGTCAGCGCGGCGCTCCACCTCCGCCGTGAAGTCGCGCGGTCCCCCCGGCGTGGGCGCCGCGGGCGCCGCGGTCTCGCCGCCGCGCGCCGGCGGCGTGGCAGGCTGGTCTCGGTCGTCCTTCCGGTGGGCCATCGCTCCTCCTGGGCTCGCGGCGCCGGGCGCTCGCCCGTGCACCGCCACCGTACTGGTTCCGCGGCCTCGCGGTCCAGACGCCGGCGCGCGAATGCACCCGTGTCCACCCAATGGTCAGTACCAATCGGGCCCGGCGGCTATACTCGCGCGGTCGCACATGCACGCAGGAGACTCGTCGGCCGGATGGGCAAGGAGCCGCTCCACTCGATCGTCGCGAGCCGGGCCGAGGCGCGGATCCGGTCCGGCGAGTGGGCGCCCGGCACACGCCTCCCGCCGGAGCGAGAGCTGTGCCGCGTCCTGGACATCAGCCGAGCCACGCTCCGCCAGGCGCTCGCCGAGCTGGAGCAGCGCGGGTTCATCACGCGCCACCAGGGTCGGGGCACGTTCGTCACGCGGCCGCCGGTCGCCGCCGAGCTCGGCGGCTATTTCAGCGTGGTCGCCGCGCTGCGGGCGCGCGGCCTGCGGCTCTCCACCAAGGTGCTCGCGGTCGAGAGCCAGGCCGCGAGCCGGCAGGTCGCCGTCGATCTCGCCTGCCAGCCGGGAGATCCCGTCCTGCGACTGGATCGGCTGCGCTCAGTGGACGCCGAGCCGCTCATGCTCGAGTCCACGTGGTTGCCGCTCACGCGGTTCCCGCGCCTCGAGACGATGGACTTCGGCGGCCGGTCGCTCTACGAGATCCTCCGCGAGGACTACGGGTGCGAGCTCGAGAGCGCGCTGGAGTCGTTCGAGCCGGTCGTCGCGACGCCGCGCGAGGCGCACCTCCTCGGCGTGCCGCGGCGCGCGCCCGCTCTGCTTCTTCGGCGCCTCGCTCTCGACATCGCCGGGCGACCGGTGGAGACGACGACGTCGCTCCTGCGCGGCGACCGCTCTCGCTTCCTGCTCGAGCGTCACCTCCACGGGGTGGAGCTCGGGGATCATGCGGAGGTGCCCGTCGACGGCGCTGGCCTGCGCGCCCGCGCGGCCATCGCGGAGACTCATCGGACGGGCATCGACCCGGCGGCCGTCCGAGACGCGCTCCTGCCCGACCGCCGCTGACGGCCGGGCGCCGCCGTCAGCCGCGCGGCGCCGGCAGCGAGAGCACGAACCGCGCGCCGCCGGACGGTGCGTCGCCGACCGTCAGGCTGCCGCCGTGGAGGTCGGCGATCCGGCGGGCGATCGCGAGGCCCAGGCCGCTGCCTGAGCCGTGCCCCCCGGCGGGGCCGGGCAGGCGGGCGAACGGCTCGAAGATCCGCTCGCGGTCGCCCTCCGGCACCCCCGGACCCGAATCGTCCACGCGCACCTCGGCGTGACCGCCGGATCGCACGACGGAGACGAGGACGTCGCCGCCCGCGGGCGTGTGCCGCGTGGCGTTGTCGAGGAGCACGATGAGCGCCTGCACGACGCGGTCCTCGTCGGCATCGACCCAGATCGCAGGGCCGGCGTGCGGCGCGGTCACGATGACGCCGCGCTCGGCGGCGAACGGTCCGACCCGGGCGGTGGTCTCGGCGACGAGCTCGCCGAGCTCGACAGGGCGGCGGTCGAGGGAGAGAGATCCGCGATCCGACGCGTCGAGGGCCAGGAGGTCGTCCACGAGCCGCCCGAGGCGGTCGGCCTCGGCGACGACGTCCGCGACGAGCGGGCGGCCGACCTCGGTCACGAGGTCCTCCCGCTCGAGGACCTCGGCCGAGGCGCGGATGATCGCGGCCGGCGTGCGGATCTCGTGCGACGCGTCGGCGATGAACCGGCGCTCGGTCTCGAAGGCGGCCCGGATCGGCACGAGCGCCCGGTCGACGACGACGAGCGTGACGACGGCGGCTCCGAGCAGGCCGAGCAGGCCGACGACGATGATCGTGAGGATGATCGTCGCGAGCTGGCGATCGTGGAGCGTGAGGACGAACCCCGACTGCACGAACCCGGAGACCGCGCCGTCGTGGAGGATCGAGACCGTGAGGAGGCGCACGTCCGCGTCTCCGGCCCGGACCGTGCGCAGGTCGCTGCCTGTCGCGTGGGCGGCCGTCACCGCCGCCGCATCGGGCAGTCCGGTGAGCGGCACCTGGCCGGGGTTCGCCGCAAGAGCGCCGTCAGGCTTCAGGTACAGGTGGAACGTGTCGGATTCGGCGGGCGGACGCCCCGTACCCTCGTCGCCGGTATCGGTACCCGCGGAAGGCGCCGGCACCTCCGCGTCGAACCGGCCGGCGGCGACGTCGCTCGACGCTCGGAGCGCGCGGTCCACCTCGGAGTCGAGCACGCGGATCGCGGTGAGGGCGGTGGCGGTCCCCATGGCGACGACGAGAGCGCCGACGAGGAGCAGGACGACCGCTGCCAGCCGGCGGCGCGTCCGCGCAAGGAGCCGCGCGTGGGGATCGACGAGCGACGAACCGCGCAGCAGGGACCGGCGGCCCTTCGCGGGCCGTCCAGCCGGGGTCATGCGTCCGTCCGAAGGGTGTAGCCGACTCCCCGCACTGTCCGGATCAGGTCGCCGCGGTCGAGGTCGGCGAGCTTGCGGCGCAGGTACGAGACGTAGAGGTCCACGACGTTCGAGTAGACGTCCGGCTCGGCACCCCACACCGCGTCGAGGATCTGCTGCCGCGTGAGGACGTGGCCCTCGTTGCGCATGAGGTACGCGAGGAACGCGAACTCGCGGGCCGAGAGGTCCACGGAGCGCTCGCCGACACGCGCGACGTGGCGCTCCTCGTCGAGCTCGAGGTCGCCGACCGCGAGCCGGCTCCCCGTCACCGGTGCGGTCCGGCGGGCGATCGCGCGGATCCGCGCGAGGAGCTCGGAGAAGGCAAAAGGCTTCGCGAGGTAGTCGTCGGCGCCGGCGTCGAGGCCGGCGACCCGGTGCTCCACGGAGCCCAGCGCAGTGAGCATGAGGGCGGGAGCGGTCACTCCCCGCGCCCGGAGGAGGCGGAGCAGCTCGAGGCCGTCGAGGTCGGGCAGTCCGCGGTCGAGGATGAGGACGTCGTACTCCGTGCCGGCCGCAAGCGCGAGCGCGGACACGGCATCCGGGGCGAGGTCCACGACGTGATGCTCGGCCACGAGGACCCGGCGGACGAGCTCGCCCATCTTGGGCTCGTCCTCGACGACGAGAAGGTGCATCGGGGCCATCCTCGTCGCCGCCGGACCCCGCGTCAACGGCCCGACGGCCTTCCTGTGGAAACGCACACCGGGGTCACAGGACCGACCAAGCCGCCGGACCGAGACTTCGGGTCGTTGGATCGCTTCGGGCAGGCCGACGGGCACGGTACGGACCCCCTCCCCGCCCCGCGGCCGCCGGGGCGATCCACTCCACATCCCAGTCGATACCCCAGGTGACGAGTCCCATGGACGATCGAATCGACCGCGGAGGTCCCTCCTCTTCCTCCGCTCCCTCTGGTCCGCTGGCCGCGGCCGCGTCGGGCGCCTCCTCTCGCCCGACCGGCCCGGCGCAGCGGCCGTCCACCTCTCCGAATGCGCGCGGCCGGCGGGTCGGCCTGGCGACCGCGTCGATCGCGGCGCTCGGCACGTTGGCCCTGGCCATCGTCGCCGCTGGCGGCCTCAGCCACTCCGCGCCCGCGTCGACCTCCGCCGTGGTCGCGACCCACGTCGCGACCACGCAGGCACCGGCGCCCACCGAGCAGGTCGTCGTGGACACCGTCTACGTGAACGCTCCCGCACCGACGCCTCAGCCGCCGATCGTGGTCCCGTCCAAGGTCCAGGCGCAGGCCAAGCCGCCGATCCGCGTCGTCCGCATCGTGAAGAGCGCGGGCGGCGAAGGCGGCGGCGAAGGCGGCGGCGAAGGCGGCGACCAGGCCGAGGCGGGCGGAGGGAATGATTGACATGAGCGTCCGGGACCCCGAGACCAGCGCGCGCGCGCCGCGGAGCGCCGACCCCACGACCATCTCCCCCACCACGATCCCCCCCGCGCCGCGGCCGACCGCTGCCTCGACCGCCGCGGCCGAGCGGCCCGGCCCGGCCCGGGTCGGACCCCGG
>CAIYQJ010000322.1 GCA_903928275.1 uncultured Chloroflexota bacterium | reverse complement strand
GGGCCTGCTCGATGTTCTGGCCGATCAGCCGCCCGAACGCGTCGCTCCCGTGGTGGCGCAGGGACATCCAGACCCGCAGCGCCCGGAACCCGCGTGACAGGTCGAGACCGATGTCGGCGAACTCCATCGGCCCAGCGGCGGGCCCGCGGCCGACCGGTCTCAGGTAGCTCGGCGTCAGGGTGAACGCCGCGCGCTGGGCCGCCGCGTCGCGCACGAGGACGCAGCCGGCCTCGAAGGGCAGGTACATCCACTTGTGGAGGTCGAAGGCGAGCGAGTCGGCGCGGTCGAGGCCGGCGACGAGATCGCGATGCCCCGGCGACAGAGCGGCCAGCGCGCCGAACGCCCCGTCCACGTGGAACCACAGTCCCTCGTCATCGCAGATGTCCCGGAGCGCCACGAGGTCGTCGGTGGCACCGGTGTTGACCGTCCCGGCCGAGCCGACCACGCAGAAGGGGCGCCGTCCGGCGGCGCGATCTGCCGCGATGGTCGCCCGCAGGGCGTCGAGGTCGATCCGGAAGTCGGCGTCAACGTCGACCCGTCGCAGGTTCGCGGTCCCGATCCCGAGGAGCTCCGCCGCCTTCTGGACCCAGCTGTGCGTCTCCGTCGAGGCGTACAGGACCAGCCTCGGGTGGTCTCCCTGGAGGCCTACTGCCCGGACATCGAACCCCGCCAGGGCGTGCCGGGCCGTGGCCACGCCGAGCAGGTTCGCCATCGTCCCGCCGCCCACGAGCAGGCCGCCGGCGCTCAGCGGGAAGCCCACCAGCTCCTTGAGCCAGTCCAGCGCCTGTCGCTCCACGTGGCTGGCGGCCTGGTCGTAGCCCGCGACGTGCGCGTTCATGCCCGACGCGAGCATGTCGGCGAGCATGGCGAACGGCGTCCCGGTACCCATCACCCAGCCCCAGAACCGCGGATGGATGTTGCCGGTCGGGAAGGGCAGGATGGCCTCCCGGAAGTCGTCGTAGACCGACTCGGCCGGCGATGGGTCACGCGGGAGGGGTCCGGCGATCACGGCGCGGGCCGCGGCCGTCGGGGGCTGCCAGACCGGTCGATCCCGCACGTCGCGGAGGTAGTCGACCATGTCGTCGAGCATCCGGTGCCCGAGCGAGCGGAGCTCTTCCCAGTCCTGCGGGTCCAGCGTCTCGTCGGCCGCGCCGGTCAACGGGACCGTCCCTTCGGTCGTCATGCGTCCTCCCCGCCGAGAGACCCCCGGCCTCCGGCTGCTCCGCCGTTCGCCGCCGGTTCGACCTGCGCGATCGCGCGCCGCAGCTCGTCGACGAACCCGCCGTAGTCGTCGGCACCGAACCGCTCGATGAACGCGCGTTGCGCCGCCTGCCAGTAGGGCAGAGCCGCCGCGATCCGCTCGTGGCCGGCCGCGGTGAGCGATGCGCGCCGCGCCCGGGCGTCGCTCGGGTCGGCTTCGGTGGCGACCAGGCCATCTCGCTCCAGCGGCGCGATCGCCCGGTAGAGCGAGGTGCGTTCCATGACGAGATCGTCCGCGAGCGGCCGAAGGTTGCTGGTGCCGCGCCGTTCGAGGGCCCGCAGGATGGCGAACTGCGTCGCGGAGAGGCCGGCCTCCACGAGGTGGGCCTCGTATAGCCGCGCGACCGCGCGGGACGCCTTGCGGAGGGTGGTGCAGGCGCACGGGAGGTCAGCAGCCGGGAGCGGTGCGGGCGACGTCATTGGATGGCTATGCATCATATGGACATGCGCCCCTGGTCCGTCTCCCGCGGGAGTCCCGGACATGCGACGACGAGGGCTGGGGGAGTGCGGTCGCGCGATCGGCCGGATGGAGGCGGCGCAGGGGGCTCGAGCGGCGCGGGTGGTGGCACACCGGGGTGCGCCGCGGGAGGCTCGAGCGGGGCGGGCGGTGGCACCCCGGGGCGCGACGCCCCGGGGTGGCATGCGATGATCCGACAATGCATATCGGACTCATCGGCGGCATCGGGCCCGCGGCGACCGTCGCCTACTATGAGCGCCTGACCCGGACGGTTCGCGAT
>CAIYQJ010000321.1 GCA_903928275.1 uncultured Chloroflexota bacterium | reverse complement strand
GGCACCGGCACCGTCGGCACGACCGGATCGTGTGTCAAGCGCGGCGGCACCCAGCGACCCTGCGGCTCGTCCGCGGCCGCCGGAAGGCCGCTTCCGATCGATCCGATCGAGTTGGAACTCCATGCCCTTGCCCGTGGTCGCCCCTCATCGGACGATCGACCCATGGATCTCGGAGCGAGGTGCGCGACATGCGGCGCGGCGAGCCCGCGCGTCATCCACGTCGGGATCGGGCACTCGTACTACGACGCGGGCGACGGCCCGACCGAGATGTACGGCGGGGGCGGCTGGCTCATGGAGCAGGTCGTGTGCGGGGCGTGCGACGCGAGCATCGCGACCGGGTGCCGGCTGATCTCGTCGATCGGCGGGGACGACCTCGTGGACGACGCCGAGGTCCCCATTGGTGCCCGGCCCGACTGACCCGCTCCGGCCTACCCTGCGCTCTCGCGTGCCCGGGCCCGTGCCTGCGCAGCGCGGTTGGTCGCGCGGCGACGGGCCTCCCAGCATTCGGAGTGGCCCGAGAGCGCCGGCGCCGGCCATGAGGGTGGACAGACGACTCGTCCGGGACCGATGGCGGAGTCAAGAGTGAGCGCGAGGAACGGTCCGCCGCAGCTTGCACACCAGCGCCACTCGCGCGGGAGATTACGCCGCCGCCGGTCGGTCGCGCGCGCACGACAGGCGGCGGAGCAGTAGATCTGGATCCGCCCGCCCCGACCGCCGTCTCCCTCACGGGCTGACGGCTCGTAGCACCGGAGGCAGACGAGGCAATGGCGGTCCGCAGGGCCGCCGCCGTAGAGCATCCCTGTCGTGCCCGGCAGGCGGTCGATATCGCGCTGCAACTCATAGCTCGACAGGAGGTAGCGACGAGTATCGAGCTCCGGGTCTGGGGTCTCCATCGTCAACCTCCCTGAATGCGTCCTCGTCGGCGAGACGGTGCGGCGGCGCGGACCCGTGGTCAAGCTGAACGGCCGTCGGCGACCCGGCGCCGTCCTGCTGACTCATCCCACGCCACCGATCGCGATGGGGATGACCGCTTCGCAGCCAGAACTGCCTGTACCGCGCTGACGGGCTCACCTTCGACCGCCGCCTGAACGGGGCCGACCGATCCGACGGCTGTGCCTCCCGCGCTCCAGAGGCCAACCAGCACGGACACCCTTCGATCGGGCGCGTGCGAGTGCTGCCCGGGGAGGCGCGGAGCACCTCGGCCGTGAGGAGCGGGGAGAGCGCGGCTCACCGAGGAGCGCGCCATTCCCGGGCCCGGCGGCGGTGTTCGGCGGTCGTCGCCTCGCGCGGTCCGGTTCGATCCGCGCGACCAGGGCCTGTTCCGTGGCGGGTCGCGCGTAACCGGGTGGTCGTTCGCGACGATCACCACGAGGCACCTGGACGCGAGACCCTGCTGGGGCAGAGGCCCCGGTCGCGCATGCCGTCGGGGTTCCGCGTTCGAGCGCGGGATGGCGGGACGACCTACCCTTGCGCCCAGTCCTCCGGAACGAGACATCGCGCGAGGTCCCCCTCGGCGACCGACCCGAGCCCAGCAGAGGTCGTGATGCACCGCCGACTCCTGTTCCCAGCCGTCGTGGCCGTCGTCCTCGCCCTCTCCCTCCCGGCCGCTCCCGCCGCCGCGCGGGCGGGCGAACCCGGAAGCGGCTGGTGCCCGCCGACGGCGCGCGACTGCTCGCTCGTCGTCGCGCGGACCTTCCCCGGGGGCGGGGGAACCTGGACGGCCCGGGCCTCGCTCGCCCTCCACCGCCTCCCCGGTGGACGCTTCCGCGCCGAGACGACGCTCGAGGTCGCTGCCTCGCGACCATCGGGCTGGGCAGACGCGGAGGTGACCTACCTTCTCTGGGTGGCCCCGGCCGGCGCTATCCCGCCGGACTGCGCCATCCTTCCCGAGGCCGGGTCCTCGATGCTCGCCGAGGTGACCGGGGTCCTCGGGGCCGACGGCGCCCTGGCCGAGACGATCGGCTGGACCGACCGGCTCGGGGCGACTGCGTACTTCTCGCGCGACACCGCGGAGTCCCTCATCGCCGGACTGCGCGACGGGTCCTGGCGGCCGGTCCTCGGGGGGACGGTGCGTCGTGCCACCGGGCCCCCGCGTGCGGTCGCCGACTGCCACGAGTTCGGGCCGCCCGCCTGATCGCGGCATGCTGACGCCGTCGGCTCGTCGATCACCGCCGGATCATCGCGCGATCACTGCGAGCGCCCGCCCGTGCTTCTCCGGTGCGGGCGCCTCGAAAGGCTCACGCTCGCCGCGCGAGGTTCGGAATCATGCGCGGCTACTCCGCGACGCAGCGCGTCTCCGCGCCGCCCGCGCCGCGCCGGAGTGGATGGAGCGGCACGTCGGCCGCGCGGAAGCAGCGTTCACGGGGCAAGGATGTGGAGATCGGGGCCGTTCGTCGCTGGGACGGAGATGCCGCTCCACCAGCGGAACTGGACGCGTGTGTCGCCGCCCGCCGTCAGGGTGAAGCGGGCGGTGCCGGTGTCGTCCGCCGCCACCCAAGTGACATAGGTCCACCCGCCGGACCCACGACGGGTCCAGATGGAGAAGGAGGCGCCCGAGATCGGCGGGACGGTCGCCGCGCTGAGTGTGACCTGCGTCCCGTGGCTCGCCGACACCTCGCGCGGTCCCGAGCTGTCGGCGCCGATCCACGCGCGAATCGTGAGCTTCGCCGGTAGTACAACCTCGATGCCGGCCGGGTCGCCTCCGGCCACCCGCACGGGAACCGCCCGCGACAGGTCGGTCGTGAGGTGGCCGGGCGTACTCGGCACGTACCAGGCGAGCACTTCGCCCACGAGGTAGACATGGACCGCGACTGCGATGATCCAGAGCCCGTCGCCGAGACCATCGATCGCGTTGGCGCCCGGCGACACGCGCTGGCCATCGGTGCAGGGTCCGGTGTCGCCCACCGGGCATGCCATCAGGTACGTCGTCGAGCTGCTCGCGGGCGGGAAGCCGCCGGCGATCCGCACCGCCAGGGTGCGTCCGGCCGGCAACGTGGCTGCGATGCCCGTCACATCGGCCCCGGCGACCCGCACCGGTGTGGCGGCGTCCCGCAGGGTCGTGAATCTGCCCGGCGAGATCGCCCCGTAGTAGCCGCGCTGGTACGACGACGGCCGAGTCGAGTCGAAGCCGACCCGCCACGCGCCGTCGGGGACCGGGCCCAGGGAGAACGAACCATCCGTGGGCGATGTCGAGAGGCACGCTCCGGCCGTGGCTGCCGCCGGACATGCGGAGACGACCGCATCCGCGAGCGCGACCGACCGATCTCCGCCGACAACGGTCCCGCGGATCGAGTGCCCTGGCGGGATCGTCAGGTCCACGTCCGTGACGTCCCTCCCCGCGACCGTCAGCGGTGTCCCGCCCTCCCACGCGTAGTGGCCGGGCGCACCCGCGGCGTAGACGCCGTCCGGGTATGGCGCCGACAGGTGGATCGAGAGTGTGTAGGTCCCATCCGGGAGCGGCCCGAGGGCGTAGGTGCCGCCCGAGATCCGCGCCTGGACGGGCCACGGGTAGTCGTCCCCGGCGCGAGTGACGGACACGTCCGTGACGGAGATCGACCTGGCCGGGTCTCCGCCCGTGATCGTGCCGGAGATCGTATGGCCGGCCTGCAGGGTGATGTCGATCGCTGCCACGTCCCTGCCGGCGACGGGGATCGGCGTCGACGCGTACTGGTTCGCGCCGGCGTGGCCCGGCGCACCGGTCGCATACCAGCTCTCGACGAGCGACGTGCCATCCGGGGGGTAGACGCCCACGCTGTACTGGCCGTCTCCGAGGGCGACGAACGAGTAGGTGCCGTCCGCCGCCACGGTGACGTCCCGCAGAAGCCACTGGGCCGGGTACGAGCGGATCTCGACCTTCGCCCCCGCGGTGGAGACGCCGGAATCGGCGGACGAGATGCGACCGCGGAGCGCATGGCCGAGAGGCACTGTCATGTCGATCCGCACCGGCCTGCCCGGGGACTGGCGGCGCGCCGTCGCGCCCTCGGGATCCCAGGCGAAGTGGCCGGCCGCACCTGCACTGTAGAAGCCGTCGAGCCACCCCGCCCCCGCGGGCGGCGAGACGCGGACGTCGTACGGCAACGGGCTCGCCCAACCGAACCAGTTCTCGTATGTCCCGTCGGTTCCGGTCGTGGCCTCGTGGCAGGGCGGGATCGTGCCCTCGGCGACGTGCATGCACACGGAGACCGTCGCG
>CAIYQJ010000320.1 GCA_903928275.1 uncultured Chloroflexota bacterium | reverse complement strand
CGCCGCGGTCATCGGCGGCTACGCCCGCCGGACCCTGGAAGAGGAGCGCCGCCGGCCGCGTTGACCGCGGCCGGCGGCGCCGGACGGATGCCCGGCGGATCTCAGGCGGCGGGGCCCGTCTCGGCGGTGGACCCGGGCGCCATGGGTCCGGCGGCGGGGGCCGAAGGCTGACCGCGGCGCGCGAGGCGCCGGACGATGAGCAGGAGCGGGACGAGGACGACGAGACCCACGAGGAGGATCGGCAGGCCCACGATCGCGAGCCAGATCGCGCCCGATGCCAGGCCCTGGCCCATGCCGACGAGCGAGGCGGTCGCCTCGGCCACGACAGAGGCCGGATCCCACGCGTTGGTCACTGTCGTCACGGGCGCGGGCGCCAGGCCGAGGCTCACCGTCAGGGTCCCCTGCGCCACCTGGTCGGCGACGTCGTTCCGGGCCGCCTGGAGCTGCTCGATCTCGCCGCGCACCGTCGTGAGCTGGCTCTGCACCTCGAGGATGTCGGTGACACGCGTGGCCTTGTCCATGATCTGGATCAGAGCCGCCTCCGCGGCACGGAGGTTGACGAGTCGCGCGTCCATGTCGACGACCTGGGCCGTCACCTCGGCCGCGGAGGTCTTCTCGGCGAGCACCTTGAGCGACAGGCCGCGGAGCTGGGCAAGCGTCGCGTCCCAAGCGGTGGCGGGGATCCGGAGCGTGAGCGAGGCCAGCGGCTGGTCGCCGGAGAACGAGCGGTCGGAGCCGGCCACGTACCCGCCGGCGGCGGTCACGACCCGCGTGGCGTCCGCGACCGCGCGGTCCACGTCGGCCACCTGGAGGTCGAGCGACCCGGTCCGGACGATCATCGGGCCGGTCGCGACATTCGGGGCGCCGGCGGGCGTCGTGCCGGAGCCGTCGACCTGCGCGGCGCCGGCTCCCTGCTCCGGCGCGGGCGCGATGTTCGGCTGATCCCCGACGGCGCCCCCCGAGGAGATCGTGCGCGAGACGGGGGCGACCTGCGCTGCGGAGCAGGCTGCGAGCGCGACCGACGACGCGATCGCACCGAGGACGATGAGGACCAGGAGCGGTCGCGGGAGGGAAGGACGTCGCATCGGGGCTGCCTCCGCCGGTCCACCGGCGCTGCGCCCGGGTGCTGCTCCCGGGTCGTCAGGCCGGGGACGTCCGGGCGGGTCGTCCGGTTCCGCGGAGGCGGACGTGACCGGTGCGCCGCCGCGCCGCGGTCAGACCCCGACGGGCTCCGCCGCCTCGGCGAGCACGACGCCCGCTGCGCGGACGTCCTCCGCGAAGGCCGCCTGCGCGTCGAGCTCCGGCGAGCGCCTACCGAGGAACGCGACCAGGCGGTCGAGCCCGAGCGCCGCGTACGCGCCGATGAGGTCCACCCGCTGCTGTCCGGCAGCCGCGAACAGGTGGTCCGGCGCGTAGATCGAGACCCGCAGCGACCCGGGGTCGCGTCCGATCTCCTCGCAGCGCTGCCGCGCAACGGGGAGCGCGTCGGCCACGGCGGCCGGGTCGAGGAAGACGAGGTTGAGCTCGTCCGCGAACCGCGCCGCGAGGCGGAACGTCACCTTCCGGCCGTTGCCGCCCACGATGATCGGGATGCGGGGCACCTGGAGCCCCTTCGGGACGTTGATCGCGCCCTGGACGGACGCGTGCTCACCGTGGAACGTCGCGTGCCCGGGGGCGAACATGCGGGTGATGACCTCGAGGTGGTCGGCGAGGATCGCGAGCCGCTTCGGGATGTCCGGGAAGTCGTACCCGTAGGCCACCCACTCGTCTTCCTTCCACCCGGCGCCGATCCCGAGCTCGAAGCGGCCACCGCTCATGACGTCGAGCGTCGATGACATCTTCGCGGTGAGCGCCGGGTTCCGGAAAGCGGTGCAGACGACCATGTGCCCGATGCGCGCCCGCTGTGTGGCCTGCGCCATGCCGCCGAGCATGGTGAACGACTCGAACGTGATCTCGTCGGTCGGCTCCGGCACCGTCGTGAAGTGGTCGAAGACCCAGAGCGATTCGAACCCCAGTCGCTCCGCGTCCACCGCGCATTCGATCGACCTGGCCCACGCGGCGCGCGGATCCCAGCCGTCGTACTCGCCCTTCCAGCCCTGCGGGACCATGAGCCCCACGTGCATCGGCACCACCTGCCCTCCCTTCGGACGTCCGCTCCCGTCCCGTTCGCGCTGCTCAGCGGCGAGCCGGGTCTGCGCCCCGATGACGAGGGAGCGACCGCCGGACGTCCGTCGCGGGGCAACGCCTCGCGCCCCGCCCAGGCCCGACGGTGTGCCACGAGCCTATCATCGGCGCCATGGACATGCCGAACGATCCGCGCTTCCCGCCCGACTCGCCGCTCCCCGGCGCGCCCGACCCGTGGGCCGCTTCGTCCGCGCCGCCGGTGCGGTCCGGACCCCCGTACCTGATGGACGAGATGATCGCGGCCGAGCCCGCGCTCGCCGAGCGGCTCTTCTGGCTGCTCGGTCGCGCCGACGGGGCCGCATCGCGCCTCGCCGCGGAGGTGAAGGCCGCCGCAGCAGCGGGTGCCCCGATCGTCGTGACCGGCTGCGGCACGAGCGAGCACGGTGCCATGGCGATCGCGGCGATCCTCACCGACGCGCTGCGGACGGCGGGCCGCCCCGCGAGCGTCACCGCGGCCCAGGCGTTCGAGGCGGCCCTCGATCCACAGGACGGCGGCCTGCTCATCGGGGTCTCGCACGAGGGCGGGACGGCCGCGACGCTGCGTGCGATGGACGCGGCACGCGCGCGAGGTGCCCGGGTGGGCCTCATCACCGTGTCGGAGCGCGCGCCCGGCGCCGCCCACGCGGACGTCGTCGTCGCGACCGGCGAGCAGGACCAGAGCTGGTGTCACACCGTGGGGTACCTGTCGCCGGTCCTCGCCGGCGCCGCGCTCGGTGGGCTCGTGAGCGGCATCCCGCCGGAGGTCGGCGTCGTGCGCGACCTGCTGTTCGAGGGCGCGAACCGACCCGACGCGGCGGAGTCGCTGGCCGCCGCGCTCGCGGGCGCGGATCGCCTCCTCGTCGTGGGCTCGGGCGTCGACCTGGTCTCGGCGCGAGAGCTCGCGCTCAAGATCGAGGAGGCGTGCTACCTCCCCGCGTCGGCCCATGACATCGAGACCGTGCTCCACGGCCACCTGCCGGCGACCGATGCGCGGACCGGGATGATCATCATCGTCGCCGACCCGCTGCGGCGGAACGAGCGGTGGGAGCGGGCCCTCGGGCTGTTCCGGGCCGCCGGGCGGATCGGGATCCGCAGCGGTGCCATCCTCGCGGCCGGGATGTCGTGGGCGCTCCCGCCGGAGCTGACCCCGGCGGGTCGGATCCTCGTGCAGGAGGCACCGGATCTCCGGGGCCCGGTCGCGGCGCTCGTCGGGACGGCGACGCCGCTCCAGGTCCTCGCGAGCCGCCTGGCACGGGCGCGCGGCGCGAACCCGGACCTCATCCGCTTCGACGACACGACCTACCTCGAGGCGTCGCGACTCGCAGGGTAGCGGTCCGCGCTCGGGATCGAGGAGGCGCTGCGGTCGGCGCCGGCGACGCGGGCCGCCGGGGCCGAGACGGCCGTCACGGGATCTCCGCGGGGCTCCAGGCGGACTGCGTGACTTCCACCCTGTCGGTCGCGGGGTCGGTGCGCAGCCGCACCACCATCGGTCCCACCACGGGGACGTGATCCAGGCTGTCGGGTCCGTCGGCGATCGTGACCTCCACCCGCTCGCCGTCGGCCACCGTGATCCGGATGCCTTCGGCCGCGTCCACCCGGATGGAATAGGGGACGCTCGTCGCGGAGTCGGGGATGCCGTGGGCGTGCACCCGAACCCACGGTATGGACGGCCCGTCGATCGAGACGTCCACCGGGAACGCGAGCTCGCCGGTGCGGGGGACGACGAGGAGGGGGACCGGATCGCGGACGTACGCCACGGTGCCGTAGCCGGTGCCGTCGTCCTCGATCCGCACCGCGACGACGGAGGGCGTGTCCGCGCCCCCGGTCGCGGCCGTGTCCACGGTGAACGCGGCGCTCTCGAGGCGCAGGTCCACCGCTGCAACGGGGTCCGCGCTCGTGGCTGCGATCGTGTACGCGAACACGTTCTCCCGGGGGTCGTCGGAGAACGGCGCCGTGAAGTCGCCGGCCCGCACGCTCATCGGCGTGTACTCCAGGCCGCCGGGGCCCGAGCCCGACCAGGGCGAGGTCGCCGCGACCGTGGTCGCCGGGGAGCCCTGGTACTGCCATGTCTCCGTGCGAGGATCCACGATCACGCGGCCGGCTGTCCCGGGGTGGTTGGAGTCGTAGACCCAGATCGAGTAGACCGGCTCGTCGTAGGTGACGGCGAATGGCGTGAGGGCGTGGGCGCCCGCCCGGCCGTACATCCCGAGCGTCTCCGACGCCCCTGCGCGCAGGCCGGCGACCACGTCGCGGACGATCGTGCTGGGCTCGAGCAGCCGTGAGTCGGCAGCCGCCTTCGCCACCTCGGGCGTCACCTGCGTCGCCCACCAGTAGGCGATCGACTGCGCGACCGACGGGCGCGAGCGCTGGAGGTCGGAGACGGTCGCCGCCGCGGGGTCGAGGGCCGCAAGGCGCTCCGTGCCGGCGAACAGCCGCTCGACGAGCACGGACATCCCCTCGCAGCGGCCGTTGGCGAGCGCCGCGTTCATCTGGTCGGCCCAGTCCTGGGCTGCGCGCGTGGGCGTGCAGACCCCGGCCGTCATCTCGGCGCACACGTTGGCGGCGCCGAAGAGCGCGACGAGCGTGCCGGTCGCGATCGTGTCGCCCCCGCCCGATCCGCCCCAGTTCGGGAACGAGAATCCGTCGACAGCAGGACGCAGCCCGGAGTCCGCGCAGACGACGGGGGTGGGGACACCGTCGATCGAGGACCCGATCGCGGGTGCGCAGCCGAGCCCGTCGGGGTCCGTGGCGGCGCGCGCGACCGAGACGACGAGGGCGGCGGCCACCAGGGCGATGCAGGCGCCCAGCGCGATCGCCGGGATCGCGAGCACGCCCCCAGGGCGGCGCGAGGCCGAGGCCGCGGTCATGGCGGTGGGCCGTCCAGCGGCCTAGCAGCCCTTGTTGTTCAGCTTGCCGTTCGGCATCACGGTCTTGCAGTACTTCGTGCCGGCGTCGGTGATCGCCTGGTCCCAGCCCCCGCCGTCGGAGAGGTTGGCGTCGCGCAGGTCGGCCCCGGAGAAGTTCGACCCGGCCACGGGCACCGACGTGAGGTTGGCCGCCCGCAGGTTCGCGCCGGTGAGGTTGACGTCCATCAGCTCGCTGCCGGTGAAGTCGGTGAAGGAGAAGTTGCCGCCCGACACGTTCACGCCGGCAGAGATGGCGACCGCGCGCCCGGAGAGGTCGAGGCCGGGGCAGGAGATCCCCCCGTCCACGTACAGCCAGTCACCGCTCGCCGGGACGACGCAGTCGGCGTGCACGTAGGCCTCCGCTCCCTTGGGGTCCACGCTGACGCGAGCGCCGTCCGCGGTCGCGGACGGCGCCGCGGTGGGGGCGGGGCTGGGGCTCGCGGCGGCGCTGCAGCCGGCGAGGACGACCACGACGACGGTCGCGGCCGCGAGACGGGCGAGCGTTCGGGGGGTACGCACGATGATCACCTCCGCGTCGATCGCCGTCCTAGTTCGTCGGCCAGGTGCAGGGCCCCTTGGAGCCGTTCGGGCAGGTCGCGTCCGTCGAGTCCACGCCGGTACCGACGTGCAGGCCATCGATGTTCGCACCCCTGAGGTTCGCGCGGACGAGCTGCGTGTCCTTCATGAACGCGCCGGTCAGGTTCGCATTGGCGAACCCGGAGCTGTTGAACTCGGCGCTGTTCATCGCGGCGTGCGTGAGGTCGGCGTTGTTG
>CAIYQJ010000319.1 GCA_903928275.1 uncultured Chloroflexota bacterium | reverse complement strand
TGCCCCGGCGTCTGGGCATCCGCGGAGAACTCCGCCAACTTCAACCAGACCGTCAGCAACGCGAAGATCGTCGAGGACTCCTCGATCATCGGCAGCATCGCCCCCGGCGTCGCCGGCCCCGGCAGCAACAAGTGGACCTTCAACACGGTCATCGTGAAGAAGGGCACCTACGTCACGCTCCGCCTCCAGGCCGTGAAGGGCGCCGTCGTCGGCGACCGGATCGAGATCTGGGGCCGCACGAGCAAGACCGGTGCGTGGACGAAGTACACGACGCGCCTCGTCGGTGCGAACGGGTACATCTTCTACTTCAAGAAGGTCTCCTCCTACCAGGAGTTCCAGGCCCTCTTCGCCGGCTCCAACACCGCAGCCTCCTCCTACGCCGTGCCGCGGTACTACCGCGCCCTCGGCCACTAGGAGTCACACCCGCCTCACACCGAGGCACGAGCACCCGCTTCCGGGGTCGAGCGATCGGCCCCGGGACCGGGGACCGCGAGAGATCGCACCGCACGAGGCCGGCCCCCCGGGCCGGCCTCTCGGATTCCCGGGCCGGGGGGCCGCGGCGGAGGGGCGGGGGGACGGCGTGGCCGACGGCGCGCGGCTACCGGAGCGGCCCCGGACGTGGCCCGGCCGAGATGCCGGAAGGTCGACGGCGGCTACGGGCGGTCTTCGGCCAGCAGGTTGAGCACGAGACGGATCACGAGATCCTTGTGCGACGCCTCGCTCTCGGCGACGAGCAGGGCGAGCGCCACGAGCGCCGTGTCCGAGAACCGCGGCCGACCGGTCGATCCGCGCAGGGCGTGGTTCCGGCGCAGGTAGTCGAGGAACAGCAGCGAGGCCGTCCGCTTGTTGCCGTCCGTCAGCGGATGGTCCTTGATCACGAAGTAGAGGAGCTGGGCGGCGCGCGACTCGATCGAGGGATACAGCGCCTCGCCACCCCATGTCTGCTCGATGTTGAGCAGAATCGACTCGAGGGCATCGCCTCGCTCCTGCCCGAACATCCCGGGGCTCTCGCCGCGTGCAAGCATCTCGTCGCGCAGCGTGCGGATCGTCTCCCGCGCCGCGGCGATATCGAGCGACGCGATGGGAGCCGAGGTCTGGCCCGGTGCGGACGGAAGATCATCCTCGTCGTAGGCGCGGAGCATCCGCCAGGTCCGCGCGTAGTGCTGGACGACCTCGAGGACGGCCTGGCCCTCGCCGGTGACGAGCTGCTGGTTGCGCAGGGTCGTCGTGAGCAATGCGACCGCCTGGTCGAACTCCACACCCCTCGCGAGGAGGCGCTTCTCGTTGAGCGTGTACCCGCGGACCAGGTGGTCATGGAGCGTCTTCGTCGCCCACCTGCGGAACTGGGTGCCGCGAAGTGACCTGACGCGGTAGCCGACCGAGATGATCACGTCGAGGTTGTAGAACGTGGTGGGGCGGTCGCCGCCGGTAGCAATATGCAGAATCTGCATATTGCCCTCCGCCGGAAGCTCCTCCTCGCGGAAGACGTTCCGGATGTGACGGGCGACGACGGACTGATTCCGGTCGAACAGCTCGACCATCTGGGCCTGGGTCAGCCAGACGGTGTCGGCGCCGATGACGACCTCCACCCGAGCGCTGCCATCAGGCGCTTCGTAGACGACGATCTCTCCCTGCGGCATCCGGGTCTCAGCGTCCTTCCTCATGGAACGAAGCCTACGGTTCGCCCGTCTCGCGGTCCACCTCGCGCGGGACCCGGCACGTGCTCCGGGGCGCCACCCGTCCGCTCGAGAGGCGGCTCTTGGCCAGAGCCGATGTCTGCGGGCCTGCGGCGCGGAACCCGGCCCCGTCCATCGACCCCGCGACCGTACTCTCGACCGATCGCCTGCGGATCATCCGGCCCCCAGCCCCCGCGGGCGGCGGTGCTGCCCCGTCATTCCGGCGGCCGACCCCGGCGACTTGGTCAAACCGTCACCGGGTGACCGCTATCGCGGGGCGGCCGGCGGAATCTTCTCATACTGTCACCCGGCGACCGCAAGACGGTGTCACACCCCGACAGGCGCCCCCGCCAGGCCGCCGACCGGCCTCGGCCACGCTCAGGATCGCCCCGCGTGGGGCGGCCGGGCCCGGGAACGAGCCTGGCGGCCCGTCTAACGGTCACCCGGTGCCGATATGATCGAGTGGCGGCCGTCGCACGGCACCCGAACGTCGCACGGCACGCGCCGCCGCCGGCGGCCCTGCAACCTTTTCGCCTCTGTCGGGCATTCACTGGTGTCATGACCTGCGATCGAGCGCGCCACTTCATCGATCAGTACGCCGTGGACGAGCTGTCCGCGGCGGATGCGCGTGCTCTCGCCTCCCACGTGCGCACCTGCGCTGCGTGCGCTGCCGAGATGGCGGGCGTCACCCGTCTCGTCGGCCTCCTCTCCGCTCTCCCGGACGTGCCCGCCACGCCTGATCTGGATGAGCGGATCCTCGCGGCCGCCTTCGCGGACCGCGACCGGCGGCACGCCAAGCGGTCCTGGTACGCGGATCTCCGCATCCAGCTGCTCCGCGGCACCGCCCGCACCACCGGGACGCTTGTCGCCACGGTGGTCGCCGTCGCCCTCCTGGGCGCCACGTTCGTCTTCGCCGCGGGGACGTTCTTCCGTCTCCCGTTCACCGGCTCTGGTACCATCACCCCCGTGCCGACGCAGACAGCTGCACCGGCCGATACCGGCGTGCCCTCCCCGTCGCCCGCGACGGTCACGGACGCGCCGGTCGTCGTGCCTGCCACACCGAACCGGACGCCCGCCCCCACGGCGGCTCCGGTGATCGTCGTCACCCCGGCACCGGCCACGCTGACGCCTGCCGCCACGCCGTCGCCCTCGCCGTCCGCCACTCCTTCGCCCTCCCCGGAGCCCACGCTGGCTCCCACCGAGCAGCCAACGCCGCAGCCCACCGCGACGGAGAGCCCGTCGCCCTCGGCGAGCCCCACCGAGAGCCCCACCCCGGAGCCCTCGGCCACGGAGAAGCCGCGGCGCACGCCGCCGCCGTCTCTCACCCCCACTCCATTGCCGTGAACGCGGGGCGCGCAGTGCGCGCCTGGCGATACCGGATCAACCAAGGCCAAGAAGAGGAAGGAAGAGTGTCGGGCCGGCTCACAGGAGGTGACGGAAGACCGGTCCGAGGATCCCCCGAGAGGGATCAG
>CAIYQJ010000318.1 GCA_903928275.1 uncultured Chloroflexota bacterium | reverse complement strand
GTCGTGGGCCTCCTCGGCTTCAACTGGACGGTCGCGGTCCCGCTGCTCGCGGTCTCCCTGGGCGCCGGCCCGACGGGTTTCGGCGCGCTCATGGCCGGCTTCGGTGCCGGCTCGCTCGCCGCCGGCGTCCTCCTCATGCGCACCCGCGCGGCGACCGAGCGGCGCCTGGTCGTGGGCGGCGTGGCCCTCGGCAGCGTCCTCGTCGTCCTTGGGCTCTCGTCCTCGTACGCCGTCAGCCTGGCCCTGATGTTCGCAGCCGGCCTCGCCGGGATCACGGCGACGGTCACCGCCAACACACGGCTGCAGCTGCTGACGCCCGACGTGTACCGCGGCCGGGTCATGAGCCTCTTCGTCATGCTCATGGCCGGGACGACGCCGATCGGCGCGCTCGTGCTCGGGACGATCGCCGACCTCTGGGGGATCCGTGCCGGACTCTTCGTCTTCGGGATGCTCACGGTGATCGGCCTCCTCGCGGTCCTCGCCCTGGACCGGCGACGGCGCGCTGCGCCGGACGTGGCGGCCGTGCCCACCGGCTCGGTGGAGCCCGGGACGCGGGTCGCCTCGTGACCCGGGCGTCGAGCGGAGGCCGGGAGCCGATCAGAGACCGGGCAGCCGCGGGATCCGACCCAGCGTGGTCTGTCGGGCGTACGTGCCCCACGCACGCTTCATCCAGTGCCCGACGACCGGGAGAGGGATGACCAGGTTGTTCTTCCTGCCCCGGTAGATCAGCGCGGCGCCGTTGCCGGTGTCCATGAGGCAGACGATCGACAGGTGCTGCTGGTAGCCCTTCCGCTCCGGCCGACCTGACTCCGCGGCGGCGATGTTGAAGGCGGCGTTCCGGGCCATGACCTCCGCGGTGTGGCCCTGCTTGGCGCGCCACCTGGGCCCCTCGAGAGCGGCGACGTCGCCCGCGGCATAGACGTTCGACGTGCCTTCGACGAGGCCCGTGTCATCGATCCGGACGAAGCCCGCCTCGTTGAGCGGGAGGTCGGACGCCGCCATGATCGGGTGGCCGGCTGCGCCGGGGATGAAGAGGACCAGGTCGGCGTCGAGCCGCCCACCGTCGGCGAACTGAACGCCCTCGGGGTCGAACGCGGCGATGGGAATGCCGACTCGCTTCGCGATCCTGGCCGCGGCGAGCATCCGATCCATCATCGTCAGGGCGCGCCTGCCCATCCGTTCGCCCGGCTCCGCCATCGGGGCGAAGAAGGTCAACGTGAACCTGTCACGGATCTTCTTCCGGCGGAGCAGGACGTCGATGTTGAAGAGGAGCTCGAAGGCGGGGCCACCGCGGACGGCCGACGTGTCCTTCGGGTTGCCGCCGAACCCGACGGCGATCGACCCGCTGCCCTTCACGATCAGGGCGTCGAGCCGGTCACGGATCTCCAGGGACGTCTCGGGGACGCCGCAGATCGACAGCGTGTTCTCGATCCCCGGGTGGCGCATCTTCGCGGCGCCGGTGGCCAACACCAGGTAGTCGTACGCGTGCTCGGCCTGCGTGCACCGGACGACGCCATCGGCCGAGCGGATCTCCTCGACCCTGTCGACGACGAGCCGGAACCCATGGGCCCGGCTGATCGACTCGAGTGGGACCTGCGCCTGCTCGAAACGGAGACCGCGCGTGGGGATCCAGATCGAGGTGGGGTACAGGTACAGGTAGTCGCGATCGGAGACGAGCGTGACGTCGAAACGCCCCTGCTTCTGCAGGTCGATCGCGGCCGCGACGCCGGCGAAGCCGCCGCCGATGACGAGGGCGCGCTTGCGCGAGGATGGACCCCCTGGGCGTCGCGCCCGGTCGATGTCGGTCATGCGTGGCCTCCTGGTCGCGCGGGTCAGTGCAGGCGCTCGACGAGGTCCACGATGCGGCCGTCGGCGCAGGCGAGGGCCGCATCGTCGGGATCGACGAGGTCGGTGACGATCGCCCGGATGCCCGCCGCGGTGATCCGGTCGTAGGCTCCCCGGCCCATGCCCCGGGCGACGAGGCACGCGCAGTCCATGATCGGCGCGATCATCTGGTCATGCCGCTCGTGGGCCGCCGGCGTGTCGTGCCCGCCATCCACCCCCTCGTGGCCCGATGGCGCGTCGAGGTGCGGCGCGGACTTGGGCCGCAGCTCGCGGCCGACGACGGCACCATCCTCGACGGTGAGCACGAGGTACGCGCGGGCGCGTCCGAAATGTGCGCTGATGGACTGTCCGTCGTCCGTGACGATCGCGATCTTCATGGGGCGTCCTTCCACGTGATGCACAGATGTCATAAGCATATAGGTGCCCACGGTGTCTCTCATGCCTGTCGTCACGGGCGGAGTGGCACGGCCGGGTAGCGCCGGCGAGGGCCGGCCGTCACGGGCGAAGTGGGCCTCCCCACCGGGCCCGGTCCGGGCTCAGGCGGAGGCGGTGCGACGCGCGACGAACTCGACGAGGTGGAAGTGGTGCGGCTCGCCGAGCGCGGTCGTCGTGTCCTCTTCGCTGTCCACCCAGTGCTCGATCTCGAAGGAGCCAAGACGCGCCCGGATCTCGACGGGCGGCAGGCACGTCATCGACAGGTCCGCCGCGGAGCCGTCGTGGTCGCCGAAGAGCATGGCGGCGAACCGGCCGCCGACGGGCAGGGCGGCGAGGATCCGCCGCCACGTTCCCCAGAAGGGCTCGGGCGAGAGGAACGGGAGGCTGAGGCTCGCGTTGACGAGGTCGCACTGCGGCACGTCGAAGTCGGCGAGGTCGGCGACACGGACGTCGAGCGCGCCGCGCAGGTGCGGCTCGGTGGCGATCTCGACGGCCGCGATCGCGGCCTCCTCGCGATCGATCGCCAGCACGCGCCAGCCCGCGCGCAGCAGCTCCTGGGTGTCGCGGCCGGCCCCGCAGCCGAGGTCGACGGCCGTCAGCTGCCGGGGCGGCCCTTCGGCGGCGAACAGCTCGATGGCGCGGCGCACCGTCCCCCAGGCGGGACGCTCGCCGGTCACCGCGTAGTAGCGGGCCCAGTACTCCGAGTCGGTCATGAGCGGAGGGTAGCAGCCGGCACGATCGCGGCCCGGCGGCTCACTATCCTGACGCGACGACCGCCGCCTGCCCCGGAGGACTCCGCATGGCCAGCTACCGCATCCTCGCGTGGCGCGACATCCCGACCCAGGTCCGGGTCACGGACGAGACCGGGGCGCGAGCGGACCGGAAGCTGCCGCCCTGGTACATGCAGGAGATCAGCCGCGTCACGATGCGGGAGGGCCTGGCCGGCAGCGACGACTACCTCTCGGAGTTCGCCTGGACCGATCCCGTGGAACGGGACGGCACGGCCGACGAAGTGGCCGACGCCGTCGTCGCGGAGATCGCCGCGCGCTTCGGGCGGACACGTGAGGGCAGGCGGATCGAGGGCAGGCGGATCGCTTCGGGCCCCGATCCGGAGGGCGGCGAGGCGGAGTGAGGCCAGGCGCGGCGCGAGCCGGTCCGCCGGAGCGCGGACTTCTACCCTGCCGGGGCGTCCGTCACCGCTTCGGACGGACCCACCTCCGGCGGCGGCGTCCGCAGGTGGCGCACCACGAGGATGACCGCGGCGCCGATCGCGGTGCTCGCGGCGAAGATCTGCGCGGTCGGCAAGCCGAAGAAGAGCCAGTTGTCGGCCTTGAGCGATTCCACGAGGAAGCGGACGACGCCGTACCAGATGAAGAAGACCAGGAGCAGGTCGCCGGGTCGGAGCCGGCCGGCGAACCGTCGCGCGAGCCAGATGAGGACGATCGCGCCGATGAGCCCCGAGAGCGACTCGTAGAGGAACATGGGCTGGAAGTGCTGGCCCAGCGTCGCCAGCGGGTCCGAGCCAGGCGGGCACGGATACCCCTGCGTCCGGTACTGGCACTGGATGGCGATCCCCCACGGCAACGTCGTCGGGGCACCGTAGAGCTCCTGGTTGAAGAAGTTGCCCCAGCGGGCGATCGCCTGCATGACGAACAGCCCGGGAGCCACCGCGTCCGCCCACACGAGGAACGGCTGGCGCTTCCAGCGCGCGTAGAGGATCGCGGTGATCGTGCCGGCGATGATCCCGCCATAGACCCCGAGCCCCGAGTAGGGCGGCAGGACGATCTTCAGCGGGTCGTCGCGGTAGAGCTGCCACTGGTCGATCACGTGGTAGAGGCGACCGCCCACGAGCGCCGCGACCGCGACGAGGATCATCGCGTTCGGCAGCAGGCGGACGTCCAGACCGCGCCAGCGCGCCTCGTGGGCGATGACGACGTAGGCGACGGCGAGCCCGACGGCGTACGCGATCCCGTACCAGTGGATGCCGAACGAGCCGATGGAGAAGGCGATCGGTGACGGCGTTAGGTCGATCACGCGGCGAAGTGTCGCACCGATCGAGGGAACGGCCCGAGGGTCGAGTCGGCGGATCCGGTGTTCGGCCTGCCGATCGTCCGATCGCCGCTCACGCGAAGAGCGTCAGCCTCGCGCCGACGATGAGGAGGAAGATCCCGAACGCCCGCTGGGCGATCACCGGGTCGAGCGACGTCCCGACCCGGGCGCCGAGGTACGCCCCGAGGAGCAGGCCGACCGCGATGATCGCTGCGGCGCGGACGTCGACCTGGCCGGCACGGTAGTACTCGAGCGCCCCGAAGAGCCCGACCGGGAGCAGCAGGGCCGCGAGCGACGTACCCGCTGCCTTCGCGGCCGTGAACCCGGCGAGGATGATGAGCCCCGGGACGATGACGAGCCCGCCGCCGATGCCGAACAGCCCGGAGAGGACGCCGCCCACGAGTCCGATGACGGCGATGAGGACGAGCGTGGGCATGGATCGGTCTCCTGGCGGGGTCGTCGCAGGGGGAGCGTAGCCGGGCCGAGGTGCGCCTGACACTCGACGTCGCGGTCGGGCTGGTCCCGCGGTGGACGTGCGGATGCGCGCGGTCCGTCACCGCGAACGCACGGGCGATCCGGCCGACAGGCACCGTCCCGGATCCCGGCGGTCGCCACGGGACCGCCACGCACGCTCCACGCCGCGTCCACGGGGCATCCACGCCCGCGACCGACCATCGGGATCGACCCGCACGACCGGTGACCCGCAGGGGCCGGCCCGGACGGATCGCTCGGAGACGCAGAACGTGAAGAAGCTCACTCTCCCATTCATCGGCGCGGGCGCCGCGGCACTGGCCTTCTCCATCGCGGCCGGCGCCGCCGGCCCCGCCACCGTCGCGGCCGCCGGGCCGCAGGCACGCGGCGGGACCGGCACCTGTGCCACGTGCACCGCCACCGTCGTCGCGGCCACCCCGCTCACGGCCGTCCAGGCAGCCGACCTCGCGGCGATGGCCGACGAGGAGAAGGTCGCCCGTGACCTCTACCGGGCCTTCGCCGCTCGGTACCCCTCGCCCGTCTGGGACACCATCGCCGCAGCCGAGAACACCCACCTGACCGCGATCCGGACGCTCCTCACCCGGTACGGCGTCGCTGATCCGACGGCCGGTCGTGCCGACGGCTCGTTCGCATCGAGCTCCGCGAAGGCCATGTACGACGGCCTCCTCGCCACGGGCTCGGCGAACGAGGTGGCAGCGTTCGGTGTCGGCCGGACGGTGGAGCTCGACGACATCGCGAAGCTCGACGCCGCGATCGCCCGCGCCACCCAGACGGACGTCCGGCAGGTCTACACGAACCTCCGCAGTGGCTCGGTCCAGCACCTCCGCGCCTTCGATCGCCAGCTCGCCCGCTGACGCCGCACCCCCGACCGGGATCGCGACACGCCAGCGTCGCGATCCCGGTCGCCGGAGAGAGGAGGAGACGATGACCACTGCGACCACATCGAAGCCGGCTCGGCGCAGCCGCCCGACGCTCGGCACGATCCGGCGCCCCCGGCGCGGGCTCGCCGCGCTCCGTGGGATCCAGGGGTTCCGCCGCGCGACGCAGCTCGCGGTCGCGCTCGTCGTGCTCGGCGTCGTCGTCGAGCGATCGCTCGCCGTCGCCGGCGGGGCGGCAGGCGGCACCGTCACGTCGGGCGAGGCGCTCTGCCCGTTCGGCGGGATCGAGACGATCGGGACGTTCCTCGCCACGGGCAGGTTCGTAAGCCATGTGCACGTCTCGAACGTGATCCTCGGGGTCGCCGTGCTGCTCGTCGCGTTCTTCGCACGCGGTGCCTTCTGCGGGTGGCTGTGTCCGCTCGGCTTCATCCAGGACCTCGTCGCCGGGTTCAGCCATCTCGCCCAGCGACGCATCCCGCCGGTACGCCGAGCGATCCGGACGCTGGAACGGCGAGCCTCGCGCCTCGCGGTCCTCGACCGGCCGCTCCGGCTCCTCAAGTACGTCGTGCTCGCGTGGGCCGTCCTCGGGGCCGCAGCGTTCGGCGTGATGGTCTTCCGCGACGTGGACCCGTGGAACGCCCTGCTCGAGATCGGGAGCGCGACCGTCGGGATCGG
>CAIYQJ010000317.1 GCA_903928275.1 uncultured Chloroflexota bacterium | reverse complement strand
CGGCGCGAGATGCGGCAGGGCCGGCGCGAGATGCGGCCGCGACTGGGACGCCCGGCTCGGCGGCGGCTCCCGGCGAGCCGCGGGCCGTCGTGGATGCCGGTGCGGGGCTCGCCGGTCGGCTCTCGACGCTCGCGGCCGACGCTCGCGACGGGACCCTCGTCTCCTTGACGGCCGCCGCGTCCGATCGGGACCCGATCGAGCTCTTCGTCGCGGCTCGCGCGCTCGGCCTGGAGCCCAGCCTCTGGATCCAGTCGAGCGTGGGGCTCGCGTTCGTGGGGATCGGCGAGGCGTGGGGCGTCGCACCCGAAGGGGCCGGTCGCTTCCACGACGCCGCCGACGCGTGGCGGGTCCTCGTCGCGGACGCGCGGGTCGTCGACGACAGCGGCGAGGCGCGCGGGACCGGCCCCCTGCTGGTCGGCGGGTTCGCGTTCGATGCTGCGGGCGGCACGGATCCCGGCTGGGCAGGGTTCGGGCACGGTCACCTCACGCTCCCGCGGCTCCTGTGGACGCGGACGTCGGAGGGTGCCTGGCTCACCGCAAGTGCGATCGCGGCGAACCGCGAGACGGGCCTCCGATCGGCGGGGCGGTCGGAGGCGGAGCTGTGGGTGGCGGTCCTGGCGGCCGCGGATGCCCGGGACGAGGACGCGAGGTCCGCCGTGCCGGAGGCGGTCCGCCAGTCCGTGCCCGCCGGCCCCGCGCTCCGGATCGACGGCGGCGAGCCCACCGCGGCGGAGTGGCGCATGGTCGCTGGCCGGTTCGCGGGTGCCGTCGGCCGGGGCCGCCTCGACAAGGTCGTGCTCGCCCGGCGCGTGGACCTGCGCGCAGACCGGCCGCTCGACGTGGGCGCCACGCTGCGACGGCTCGCGGCGGCGGCGCCCGAGAGCACCGTGTTCGCGATCGCGCGGGGGGATGCCGTCTTCCTCGGCGCGTCGCCCGAGCGCCTGGTCCGCACCGAGGGCCGGGACGCGCGCACCGTGGCGATCGCCGGGTCCGCGCGCCGCGGCGCCGACGCGGCCGAGGACGACGCCCTCGCCGCCGCCCTGCTGGCCGACGAGAAGGAGCGCGAGGAGCACGAGGTCGTGGTCCGCATGCTGCGCGACAGCCTCGCCCCGCTCTGCGACGACCTCGACGTCGCGGCGTCCCCGCGGGTCATCCGCCTGCGCACCGTCCAGCACCTGTGCACCGACGTGACGGCCCGCACGTCGGACCGCGCCGGGATCCTCTCGCTCGTCGAGGTGCTGCATCCCACGCCCGCGGTGGGCGGGCAGCCGCGCGCCGTCGCCCTCGAGCTCATCCGCGACCAGGAACGGCTCGACCGCGGCTGGTACGCGGCGCCGCTCGGCTGGCTCGACCGCGACGGCGACGGCGAGTTCATCGTCGCGCTGCGCTCGGGCGTCCTCCGCGGCGATCGTGCGAGCCTGTTCGCGGGCTGCGGGATCGTGGCGGATTCGGAGCCGGACCGGGAGTGGGAGGAATCGCGGATGAAGCTGCGCGCTCTCGGGGCCGCGCTCGGGGAGG
>CAIYQJ010000316.1 GCA_903928275.1 uncultured Chloroflexota bacterium | reverse complement strand
TGCAGGTAGAAGACATCGCCCGGATACGCCTCGCGGCCCGGGGGCCGGCGGAGGAGCAGCGACATCTCGCGGTACGCCCACGCGTGCTTGGAGAGATCGTCGTAGACGCAGAGCGCGTCCTTCACGAGCTTCCCGCCGAGCTGGACCCCGTTCTCCATCACCTCTTCGCCCATCGCGACGCCGGAGTACGGGGCGAGGTACTGGAGGGGCGCCGGGTCGTCCGCGCCTGCGACGACGATGATCGTGTGCTCCATCGCGCCGTACTGCTCGAGGATCGCGACCGTCTTGGCGACGGTCGAGAGCTTCTGGCCGATGGCCACGTAGATGCAGACGAGCTCCTGGCCCTTCTGGTTGATGATCGCGTCGACCGCGATGGCGGTCTTGCCCGTCTGGCGGTCGCCGATGATGAGCTCGCGCTGGCCGCGGCCGATCGGGATGAGCGCGTCGATCGCCTTGATGCCTGTCTGGACCGGCGTGTCGACGCCCTGGCGGACGATGACGCCGGGGGCGATGCGCTCGACCGGGCGGGTCCGCGTCGCAGCGATGGGGCCCTTGTCGTCGAGCGGGCGACCGAGCGGGTCCACCACGCGACCGAGAAGCGCCTGGCCCACGGGGACCTCGACGACGCGGCCGGTCGTCTTGACGATGTCGCCTTCCTTGATGCCGGTGTCGTCGCCGAGGATGACCGCGCCGACCGTCTCCTCGAGGAGGTTGAGGGCCATGCCCATGACGCCGCCGGGAAACTCGAGGAGCTCCGAGGAGAGGGCGCCGCCGATCCCATAGACCTGCGCGATGCCGTCTCCGACCTCGACGACGGTCCCGACGTTCCGGGTATCCGTGGCCGCGTCGAACCCGGCGATCTCGGACTTGATGATGCTGATGATCTCGTCAGGTCGGATGGCCATGCCTTCTCCGCTCGGGCCGGGGCGAACGCTCCGCGCGCCCCGGTTCGCCGGTCCTCCGCGCTATCGCGCGCTGTCCGTCAGGCGCTCGCGGAGCCGCTCGAGGCGGCCCCGGACGCTTGCATCGATCAATGTGTCGCCCACCCGGACGGTGAGCCCGCCGATGAGCGCGGGGTCCACCGCGCCGGTGATCTCGACCCGCGCCCCGGTCATCGCCTCGATCTTGCGCCGCAGGGCGTCGAGGTCCGCCTCGTCCAGCGGGGCAGGGCTCGTCACCAGCGCCTCGAGGATCCCCCGCTCCTCGTTGAGGAGGCGACGGTATTCCGCCGCGACCGCCGGGAGGATCGAGATCCGCCCGCGGCGCGCGAGAAGCTGGACGAGGTTCTCCACCTGCGCCCGGACCCGTCCGCCGCCGAGGAGGCGCTCCACGACTCTCCGTCGGTCCACGAACGGTGCCGCCGGGTTGTCGATGTACCGCGCGATCTCGGGGATCCCGAGCAGGCCCGCGGCCGTCTCGAGCTCCCGTCCCCAGGCATCGAGCGCGTCCTCCTCCTTCGCGAGCGCGAAGGAGGCCTCCGCGTATCGCCGGGCGGCGGTGGTGGTGTGTGCCATGGGCTAGTTCCGCAGCTCGGGCGCCGTCTCGGCAAGGAAGTCAGCGACGAGGCGCCGCTGGCGCTCGCCGGTCATCTCCTCGCCGACGACGCGACCCGCCGCCGCGAGCGCGAGGTTGGTCACCTCGGCGCGAAGGTCGGCGATCGCCCGCTGCTTCTCCGCGTCGATCTCCGCGGCGGCGCGCTCGCGCAGGCGGTCGATGTCCACGCGGGCGGCCGCGATGTCCGTCTCTCGTGTCTCCTGTGCGACGCGCTGGGCGCGCGCGAGGATCTCGTTCGCCTCGCGGCGCGCCTCGTTGAGGGCGGCGAGTCGCTCGGATTCCGCGAGCTCACGGTCACGCCGCGCGGTCTCGGCGTCGCGGAGGCCCTGCCCGATCCGCTGCTTCCGCGAGTCGAGCATGTTCTCGAGCGGCTTGAACGCGAACAGCCAGATGAGGGCGAGGAAGACGAGGAAGTTGACGGCGCTCACGATCACCCAGAAGAAGTTGATCGTGAACCCGCCGGTCGTCGCCTCGGCCGTCAACAGGGCGGCCGCATGCACGGCTCCGGTCGCGACGGCGTAGAGCTCCACCGTTGGCTCTCCCGGAGGTCCGCGCTACTTGATGAAGATGGCGAGCAGGCCCACGACGATCGCGAGCACGCCGAGGCCTTCGGCGAAGGCGGCGAGGATGATCGCGAGGCCGCGGATCTGCGCGGCGGCGTCGGGGTTCCGGCCGATCGCGGCGCTCGACATGCCGGCGAGGATGCCGATGCCGATGCCGGGGCCGAGGACGCCGAGGGCCGCGAGCCCGGCGCCGAGATGCTCCGTCGTCATGATGAGTGACCCTCCTGCCTGCCCGGGATCCTCCCGGGACGGATGACCTGTCCTGCTGCCGGGGATGATGCGCGGCGTCAGGCCGCCGCCGACGGGGCAGCGCCATGCCTGGCGACGGCAACGTCCTCGACAGCCTCCACGCCCTCCTCGCCGAGCTCACCCTCTTCGTGGTGGGACTCGATCGCGACGAGCGTGAACATGAGCGTGAGCGTGCTGAAGATGAGCGCCTGGACGAAGTTCAGCATGACCTCCAGGCTGAAGATGGCGACCGGCACCACGGCGAGTGTGAGCGCGGTCATGACGGCGAGTGCGACCTCGCCGCCGTAGATGTTGCCGAAGAGTCGCATCGCCAGCGTGATGGGCTTCACGAACTCGAGCATGAGCTCCACGAGCCCCACGAACATCGCCAGGAGCCCCGCCCCGATGCCGTGCCTGAACTCGTAGACCGGGAAGAACTTCGAGAGGTAGCCCAGGCCGTTCGCCCGAAAGCCCTGGACCTCGAAGTAGCCGAACGCGACGAGCGCGAGCCCGATGGTGATGTTGACGTCGCTCGTCGGCGCCCGGAGGAAGTCGACCTTGCCGACGGGCGGGACGAGCCCGCTCCAGTTGCAGAAGAGGATGAGGAGGAAGAAGGCGGCGAAGATCGGGACGTGGCGCACCGCGGCGGCTCCGCCGTTGGAGATGGCGAAGTCGCGCAGCATCTCGTAGGCCCACTCCACGATGTTCTGGACGCCGTGCGGGATGTCCTTCATGCGCCGGGTCGCGAGGACCGCCACGAGGAGGATGAGGATCTCGACGATCCACATCACGACGAGCGTGTTCGTGATGCTCACGTCGAACCCGATCGAGAGCGAGCCCGACGGGAGCGAGGTGGACGGGTCCGCCTTCCAGACCACCTTGGGCGGAGGGAACTCGAGATTGTCGTTGATGAAGCAGACCGGATAGGCGCATGCGTCGCCGGGGACGCCACCCGGCGGGAACGGCGGGAAGAAGATGAGGGCGCCGATGTTGAGGAGGACGGCGCTGACGATGACGATCCCGAGCAGGCGGAACTTCCGGCGGCTGGAGGCCTTCGCCTGGGCCGCCGCGTCGTCGATCG